>NZ_SJPO01000011.1 GCF_007859935.1 Posidoniimonas polymericola
GGCGCAACCTCGACTAGATCGCCTCGCAGTGACGAATTGGCGTGCGCAAATCGCGTGCCGAACAGTATTGGACCTGTCCCTGTTTCTCTGTCTCCCTGTTTCTCTGTCTGTCGGCGTTGCCGCCGGAGTTTCTTGTTGACCCGAGAATCGTGTCGAGCTGAGTTGAAGAGCAGGCTGCTCACTGGTTCACACTGCCAGCAAGCTGGGCAGTGGCGCCAAAGCAGTGCCACCAGCCGGAGCCAGTGGCGCCCGATTTCGGCGTTCCATAGACTGTGCCACCCGGCGGCCTAGTTGGCGTCGGCCTCGTCCGCGACGATTCCGACGTAGAGGCTCCCGCCTGTCTGCCACGGATCGCCGCCACCGTTGAGCCCTTCGAGCTGCTTGTGAAAGTTGGGGATGACGTATTGATCTGCGAGTTTCTCGGTTGCTTCTAAGCACTTGAAGAGGTAGTCGCGCTCGGCGTCAACATCCGGGGCCGTCACATGTGTGATTGCGCCTGTCGTGTGGCTGAACCCAACGCGTTGGTCGTAGACCGCAGAACCGATCCACTTTGGTCGGCCGTCAGCGGTTGTTTCGCCGGTCTTCCAGAGTCGCACGTGATGGCGGTGGCGGGGGTTGTCGCCCACTGGCTGCTCAAATGCTAGGTCTTCCTTCCGACCGAATAGGTAGAGGCTGCTTACCGGCGCGTCGTCGTCGGGACGAGACAGAACCGTGTCCGCCGCAATCTTCAGGTCGCTATCAAGCCCCAGGCCGACGGCCGCATACCAATCGGCGGCCGCCATAAGACTCTGGATCTGCGTCTGCGCACCAACCAGCGCCACGTTTAGCGGATCGCCAGGGTGATGGTCGGCGGTCTGAGTAACGCGCGGGTTCTCGTCAAACGTGGGATGTCGCTGCGCATACTCGCTCCACACCATCGGCATGATCAGGTACGCAAGCATGAGCCATGCCGCTAACAGGCTGACGGCGCCCTTCAGCAGGACGGCGGGCCGGACCCGCCGTCGTGGCGCCGCGGTTGTGTGTTCGTTCGCCAAGGAACGGTCTCCTTTCTTTCCCATCGGTAAGCTATCGCTGTTTTACGCCGACAGCAAGCTTGGGAGGAGAGAAACCTGACGGTGCTGCCCTGCCGAAAGGGTCGCGTCGAGCGCATTCGGGTGCTAACGCCCCGCGGCTGGTGACCGCGCTTAGGGCGGCGCCGCTGGTAATTTGCCACGCGCTGTTGGGACGTGCCAACCGGTTGGTTGCTGACGCGCAAGGGCGGCGTGTTTCTGGTGACGGCGCCGATTGTTCACGGCTCGGAGAGCCGTGCGACTTTCTCCGTGGTTTCCGGTGGAAATCGGCCTCTCAGTCGGCGAAAATGAGTGTGTGTACATGTGTATACATCCGCAGTTGGCACGAAAATCACGGGGAGCAAGCAATGGGTCGGCCAAGGGTGCTGGATGAGGGGAAGCAGCGGGAGGTTTGTGCGCTGCTGACCGCGGGGATGACCGTGGGCGAGGCGGCCGACTATGTCGGCTGCTGCGTGAAGACGATCCGCCGTGAGCAGGCCCGCGACGACGATTTCGACGAGCGGGTGCGTCGCGCGCGGATGGCCGCTCGGCTGGGGCCGCTGCAGGCGGTGCGGCAGGCGGCGGCCACGCACTGGCGGGCCGCGGCGTGGCTGGTCGACCGGCAGGACCGCCAGGAAGAACGCGAGCGGCGGGCGCGTTGCGAGCAGGCGAAGCTCAAGCAACAGCGGGCCAAAGCCAAGCCCAAACAGCCGCCGCAGCCGTGGGACCTCGAGCGACAGATCCAGCAGATTGCTTCCGCGCGACCGCCCCATCAAGAACCGCCGGCCGACCCCAAGCGCCCCCGGCGTCAGCCGGGGGAGCCAACCACCACCGCCGCTCGCCCAGCGAAGGACCGTCGCTCACCAGTCGCCGCGGCGCTGAAAGAGCTCGCGGAGCAAATCGCCGCGTCGGCGCGGCGGGAGCGGCAGCGCGGGACAAAACCGGAGCTCGGGCCGGCGCCGGAACCCGCGGTTGAGCCTGCCGTGGAAGATTCAAACGCAGGCGGCGGGGTTTCCAACGCGGAGGGTTTTGTCCCCTCGCTTCGTGTTTTTGGACAAAACGATGAGGATGCCATGCGGCAGGTTCGTGGGCTCGCGAGCGTTGTCCCCTCCGCAAAACCCGCGGCTGCCGCCGAGGGCTGCTGTCTGAAACACGCTATGAGCCCCCGGCGTGAGCCGGGGGAGTGCTAGTGCGCGATGATGCCCGACGCCGCCGCGTCGATCCCCTTGAGCAGCGACATGAACGCGTCGCGGTTGGGGGCCGATTCGAGCGCTACCTTGCGGTTGATCTTGTCCTGCTCGACCAGTTCGAACAGCGAGTAGGAGAAGTCACGCATGCCGGAGTCGCGGTAGCCGTGCAGCACGGCGTGCAGGTCCTCGTCTTCCTCCTCCATGATCTTCCGCTGCACCACCGAGTTGTTCAGCAGCACCTCGGTGGCCGGGAACCGCGAGCCGTCTTCGATGCCCGGCAGCAGCCGCTGGCACATGATGGCCCGCAGGCTGTTGGCCAGCGAAGAGCGGACGAACGCGTGTTCGGAGCGGTCGAAGAACTCGAGGATCCGCGCGAAGCTGAGCGGCACGTCGGCGCAGTGGAGTGAGCCGAGCACGAGGTGGCCGGTCTCGGCGGCCTGGATGGCGGCGAGCACGGTCTCGCGGTCGCGCATCTCGCCGATGAGGATCATGTCGGGGTCCTGGCGGACCACCACCCGCAGGGCGTCGCTAAAGTTGCGGACGTCGGAGCCGACCTCGCGCTGCGAGATGATGCTCTTGTCGCCCTCGAAGTGGAACTCGATCGGGTCCTCGATCGTGACGATGTGCAGGCCGCGGGTGTGGTTGATGTAGTCGACCATGGCGGCCATGGTGGAGCTCTTGCCCGAGCCCGTAACGCCGCAGACCAGGATCAGGCCCTCGTTCACGTGGCTGATGACTTCGCGGTAGACGTCCGGCAGGTTCAGCTTGTTGAAGTCGCTGATCTCGGACTGCACGCGGCGCATCGCGACGTGCGTGTCGCCCTGCGACTTGAAAATGTTGATGCGGAACCGGTCGCCGCTGGCGATCTGGGTAGAGAAGTCGAGCGAGCCGTTCTTGTCGAACTCGCTGAGCCGGCCCTCGGGCGCAAGCGGCAGCACCATGGCGTTGACGAACGCGGAGTCGGGGATGGGCGGCATCTGAACCTTGCGGAGGTGCCCGCCGATCCGCACGGTCGGCGAGTAGCCGGTCTTGATATGCAGGTCGGACGACTTGGTCCTAGAGACGAACGCCAACAGGTTGTTCATGACCTGGGTGGGCGATTCGGTGATGATGGTCGAATCGCCAGACGCGGGCGCAGTAGGCTGCGCTTCCACCGAAGCATCCATACGGCTGCTCACGTGCGGCGCGAGGGAAGAGGCCACGGCCCGCCCCGCGCCGAGTGGGCGGCGTCGCTGCGGTGCACTAGGCCCCGCTGGTCGGCGCCCCGCGGAGCGCCTCTTTCCAGTCTACGCGTCGCCGCGACCCAAAGCGAGCGTGATCTAGCGAGATTCCCTGTCCCTGCGGTAGCCGGCCAGGCCGGTCTACTCTTCCCAGATGGAGCCGACACGGTGCGCCTCGACACGGATCAGCTCGGACGTAGGGTCGGGCGTCAACTCTACTTTGTGACTGCTTGGGTCGAGCTTCGCGTAGTGCGACGACACCGCCTGGCCGTGGTTGGCGAACAGCTCGATCGACGCGCGGTCAACCAGCGCCCGGAGCGACACGCGTCCGTCGACCGGCGGTGCAGGGAGGCGGACTCCGGCGTACCAAAAGGCGCTCTCGTGGTACTCAATCCGCTCGCCCCGCAGATTGATCGCCAGCGTCGTAGCCTGGTCGGCCGCGAAGGTGATGCTGAGGTCGAGCTGCGCGGCGTCGAGCTGCTCGAGGGCGGTGTTCGCCGCGGCGATCGTGGGGTAGTCGAGCTCAACCGACTCCTCCCACAGCGATTCGATCTCTTGGATTGGCCAGCGGAACAGCCGGACCCCGTCGGCGGTGGTGCGGAGCTCCATCGTGCAGGGGAAGCTCATCTGCTGGTTGAACGGCATCCCGGCGGCGACGAACGGCTCGTCGCCGCCGCGCATCCAGCCGATGATCACGGTCCGCCCGTCAGGAGCATTGTTAAACGTCTGGGCGGCGTAGTAGTTGGGGCCGTACTCGCCGCGGTGCGCGACGCGGTCGGTCTCGAGGGTGCGGCCGTCGAAAGTTCCCAGCTCGTACTCGAAGCTCGCGTCGTACAGCAGCCAACGCTGGTCGTCGGGGTCGCCATCGACGCTCAGCTGCACGAGGTCCATGCACTCGAACACCCAGTCGCGGTCGAAGTGGCTGGCGACCTCCCAGTTTTGCAGGTCCGGCGAGTTCAGCACCAGCACGCGGCCGGGCGTCCCCTGCTGCACCCACAGCACCATGACCCACTGCTGAGAGTCCTCATGCCAGAAGACCTTCGGGTCGCGCTCGCCGTCGTCGTAGCCCTGGTTCGGCAAAATCGGGCGGCCGTGGTTGTGCAGCTGGAACGTGCGGCCGCGGTCGGTGCTGTAGGCCAACGCCTGCGTGAACGGCGAGCGGGCGTGGGTGAACGCGGCGACCATGGTGGGGGAGTCGCCCTCGGGGACGCCGAGCGTGTTGTTGGCGTCAATCACGGCGGTGCCGGAGTAGATGGTCCCGCCGCCGTACGGCAGGATCGCGTGCGGCAGCTGCCGCCAATGCACCATGTCGGGGCTCACCGCGTGGCCCCAGGTCATGTGGCCCCACTGCACGCCGGCCGGGTTGTGCTGGAAGAACAGGTGGTACTCGCCGTCCAGGTACACCATGCCGTTGGGGTCGTTCAGCCAGTGCTTGCGGGACGTGAAGTGGAACCGCGGCCGCAGCGGCTGGTTGTAGCCGACCTCGCTGTAAGAGTCGAACGTGCGGAGGTCCTGCTCCACGCCGGACTCGCGGGCGGGCGCGCCGTCCGGCTGGTCGGTGGCGCGGAGGTCGTCGACGTTGACGTGGCCCCAGCCGGCGGTCGACCGGTCGACCACGCGGAACGTGACCCGCGCGCCGGCCAGGTCACGCACGTCCCAGTAGACGCGGGCGAGCCGCTCGCTGCCGCCGGGCGACAGGTTGGGCCCGGTGGCCGTGCGGACGGCCTGCCCATCGATGCAGAGGTCGACGCAGGTCTCGCCGCGGTGGCCGCCGCCGCCGATCAGCATCGTGAGGTACGGGCGCTCGAGTGTGAACTCCGGCGAGGCGAGCGTGCCGGTCGATTGGTCGCCGCCGCGGAACGAGTTCACCAGCCCGCGGCCCGAAAAGCCGTCGACCGGCATCTGACCCGGCAGCGCGCCCGCCGGGGGCCGGTCGCCGAAGGCGTCGCCGGTGGCCTGCCAGTCGCCGTAGCCGTCCTCGAAGTCTGCGATCACGGTGTCGGGCCGCGGGGCGCCGAGCGCCACCGCGGGGGCGGCTCCGCAGCAGACCAGAAAGCAGGCGGCAAGCAGCAAGCGTGGGTAGATCAAGAGGGTCGCCTCGCGCGTCGTGGGTGGCAGTCCGAATCAACTAGATTACCACAACCGACGCGCTGGCGCCGCGTTCGACCACAGGGCCTACTCGAGCGCCGCCTGCAGCTCCTGCATCGCCAGCTGGTCGCGCAACTGGCCGCGGTGGGCGAACACGCCCTGCAGGTTGCGGAGCGAGCGGAGCAGCCAGTCGGTCGGGCTGGCGATGGCGAGCGTGGCGGGCGTGGCCCGTTCCTGCCGGCCGGTGGCGCCGGAGATGAGCTCGATGGTCTCGTGCTCGTTGAGCAGCGCGCCGCCGTGGAACGCGTCGACAAACAGCGAGTGCTCGCCGACGCCCTCGTGCACGGTCACCGCGGCCAGGAAGTGGCCCGGCGCGTTCACGCCCTCCACCCGCAGCCCGACCAGCGAGGCGATCGTGCGGTAGACCAGCGTCAGCGAGATCGGGATCCCCCGCCGCGAGCGGAGCACGTCGGTCAGGTAGCTGTTGGCCGGGTTGTAGAAGTCGGTGGTGTTGCCGCGGAACCCAGCGACCTCGAACAGCACGTCGTGCAGGTGGGCGAGCAGGGCCTGGTCGCTGCGCGATCGGACCCGCGAGCAGACCGCGTCGGCCAGCTTCTGGACGACCGCGCAGTCGGCGTCGATCGACGCGTCGGGGCGGGCGTGCAGCGCGATGGCCGAGGCCGCGCGGAACAGGCCCAGTGGGCTCTGAGCCGCGTCGAGCTCGCGGACGAACGCGCGGTAAGCGGCGGGGCGGCAGTAAGCGGGGGATCCGGTCAAGTTCGTTTGCTCGTTGTGGGGGCGGTGTGCCTACGGGCCAGTTTCGCGTTCGCAACCGAAATCTGCAAGCAATGGGTTGGTGGTCGCGTTGGGTGGCGGTATCGCCTGTGTTGTGCGGCCGGTAACATTAGAGGAGAAGCGCAGGTTCCTGTCCTGCGCGTGTTTCTGGCCACTCTTCACAGCCCCATGCCCGCACCCAAGTACCCACGCGTCGCTAGCCTAAAAACCGCCGCCGATTTCTTGACACGCCTGAAAGAGCTGGGCGTCGTGTTGCCGTTCGACGAGCAGGTCGAAGCGGGCGACGCCAGCCCGCTCGGCCAGTCGCTCCCGTGGAGCGGCGGCGTGATCGGCAACCGGTTCTGCATCCTGCCGATGGAGGGCTGGGACGGCGAGACCGACGGCCGCCCGACCGAGCTCACCAAGCGCCGCTGGCGGAACTTTGGCGTCTCCGGCGCGAAGCTGCTGTGGGGCGGCGAGGCGGTTGCCGTGCAGCCCGAGGGGCGGGCCAACCCGAATCAGCTGATGATCAACGACCACACGCTGGCCGGCATCGAGGAGCTGCGGACCATCGCGCTGGACGCGCACCGCGAGCGGTTCGGCACGACCGACGACCTGCTGCTCGGCCTGCAGCTGACGCACTCCGGCCGCTTCGCGCGGCCCAACGACAAGAAGCGGATCGAGCCCCGCGTCGGCTACCGCCACCCGGTGCTCGACAAGAAGTTCAACGTTACCGACGACGCGGCCATCCTCTCCGACGACGAGCTCGACCGGCTGGTCGACGACTTTATCGCCGCGGCCAAGCTGGCCCACAAGGTCGGCTACACGTTTGTCGACGTGAAGCACTGCCACGGCTACCTGGGGCACGAGCTGCTCTCGGGCTTCGATCGCCTGGGCAAGTATGGCGGCGACTTCGAGGGCCGCACCCGCTTCGTCCGCAGGATCACCGACGGCATCCGCGCCGAGGCGCCCGGCCTGGCGATCGGCGTGCGGCTGAGCGTGTTCGACTTCACGCCGTTCGAGCCGGGCGACGAGAACGTCGGCCGCCCGTCGGCCGACGCGCCCTACGGCTACGCGTTCGGCGGCGACGGCACGGCGCTCGGGATCGACCTCACCGAGCCGAAACGCTTCCTCGAGCTGCTCAAGAACCTCGGCATCGACCTGCTGTGCAGCACCGCGGGCAGCCCCTACTACAACCCCCACATCCAGCGGCCCGCCTACTTCCCGCCGTCCGACGGGTACCTGCCGCCGGAGGACCCGTTGGTCGGCGTCGCGCGGCAGATCGCCGCCACCGCCGAGCTCAAGGCGGCCCACCCGAACACGGTGATCGTCGGCTCGGGCTACTCTTACCTGCAGGACTGGCTGCCGAACGTCGGCCAGGCGGCGGTGCGAAGTGGGATGATCGACAGCGTCGGCCTCGGCCGGATGGTGCTCTCGTACCCCGACCTGCCGGCCGACGTCCTCGCCGGGCAGACGATGCAACGCAAAAAGATCTGCCGCACTTTCAGCGACTGCACCACCGCCCCCCGCAACGGCATCGTCTCGGGCTGCTACCCGCTCGACCCGTTCTACAAGGAGATGCCCGAGCGGGAGGAGCTGAACAAGATCAAGAAAGAGACGGTGCCGACGTAAGAACCGTCTGCGGTCTTGCCTGACAAGTCGGAATGCGTTCGCTGAGGAGGAGTTTCACTGCGGCGCAGGTTTGAAAGACTCTTCGATGCTCAGAGCGACGCCACCTGTGCGGGTTGGCAGAGGACAAGGCCTGTCGAGTCTCACGCTCCGCGACCGAAGTAAAGCACTGAGCCATCGAGCCCCACGAACACCGTGCAGTGGCCACCTAGGATTCGTGTGAAAGCTCCGCTCGGACCGCTCGGAATGTCTTCGAGATGGACGATGTAGCACTCAACCTCGACTGGTTCGATTGGCTCGCCGTCTTCCGAGTAGTGAGTCCACACGCCCCGCTCAACGCCGTTGGGGAGAATCCTCAGCGACTTTCCGCGACTTACGGCTGCATCGATGGCTACCCTAATCGCCATTCTCTCAGTGATCTCGCCGTTGATTTCCGCCAACTCAGTGGTGAGCAGTTTAGAGTCTGCTTGTGTCCACCTGACGCCGTACCACGACTCGTATCTACTTCCCCACCAGGCGACGATGCTGGCGACCACAAAGATCCCGAGTAGCTGCTTCAGCGATATTCGCGGTTTCTTCACGCCTGCATTATCCGACTCTGAGCGTGGCTCTCGCAAGTACAAAGGACGGACCCACCTGTGCAAGTCAGCGTGCTCGACCAACTTGCATTGGCTTCATCGTCCGGCGCGTCTATCGGCATCCTTGATCGCTGCCCACAAAAAAAGCGGCCCGCCAACTGGCGGGCCGCTTTCGAAAGCTGGGGATCAGGGACTTGAACCCCGACTAACGGAATCAGAATCCGTCGTGCTACCGATTACACCAATCCCCAATGATTGGTCGCCATGACTGGGCGAACGAAATAGGTTAGGTCGCGGCCTAGAAAAAATCAAGGCGGGTTGGTCATTCTCCCTGCCGACCAGCCGGCCAGCTTTTCGGCCTTGAAAGCGACGAAGCGGTCTTCCTCAATCGCCGCCCGGGCGGCGGCCATCAGCCGCTGGTAGTAGGTCAGGTTGTGGATCGACAGCAGGATCGGGCCGAGCATCTCGCCGGCGTTGAACAGGTGCCGCAGGTAGCCGCGGCTGTGGCCGCAAGCGGGGCACGGGCAGTCCTCCTCCAGCGGCCCGGTGTCGTGCTTGTGGCGGGCGTTGCGGAGCCGCAGCGGGCCGTGGTCGGTAAAGGCCAGCGCGTTGCGGCCGTTGCGGGTCGGCATCACGCAGTCGAACATGTCGACCCCGCGGCTGATCGCCTCGACCAGGTCGCGGGGCGTGCCGACGCCCATCAGGTAGCGGGGCCGCTCGCGGGGCAGGGCGGGGCAGACCGCGTCGAGCGTGCGGTCCATCTCCTCGGCGGTCTCGCCGACGCTCAAGCCGCCGATCGCGTAGCCGGCGAAGTCCATCGCGGCGAGCCGCTCGGCGCACTCCACCCGCAGCCCGGCGTCGAGGCCGCCCTGGACGATCGCGAACAGCGACTGGTCCGGCTTCGACGCGTGCCGCTGGCACCGCTCGGCCCAGCGGAGGCTCCGCTGCATCGCGTCGACGATCGCGTCGTGCTCGTTGGGGAGCGCGACCACGTGGTCCAGCACCATCGCCACGTCGGCGCCCAGGTGCTGCTGGATCTCGACCGAACGCTCCGGCGTCAGGTGCAGGGCGGCGCCGTCGATGTGCGAGTGGAAGCGGGCGCCCTCCTCGGTGATCTTCACCTGCTTCGCCAGGCTGAAGACCTGGAAGCCGCCGCTGTCGGTCAGCATCGGGCCGGTCCAGCCCGACATGCCGTGCAGGCCGCCGAGCTGCGCGACGGTCTCCTCGCCGGGACGCAGGGCCAGGTGGTAGGTGTTGCCGAGCACCATCTGGGCGCCCGTGCCGCGGAGGCGGTCGACGTCCACGCCCTTGACCGTGCCGACCGTGCCAACCGGCATAAAGGTTGGCAGGTCGACCGCGCCGTGCGGCGTGTGCAGCGTGGCGCGGCGGGCCGCGCACCCGGGGTCGGTGTGGTGCAGCTCAAAGGTGACGGCGTGCGCGGCCAAGTCTTACCCCGCCGAGGCGATCAGTCGCCGCGGAGCTTGAGGTTGGCCTGGGTCAGCTTCTCGCGGACCTCGTTGAGGCTCGTGACGCCGAAGTTCTTGCACTCCAGCAGGTCGTCGCCGGTGCGGCGGACCAGCTCGCCGATGGTCGTCAGCCCAAGGCGGACCATGCACTTGCGGGCCCGGACCGACAGGTTGAGGTCCGAGATCGGGCGGTCCAAGAGGGCCCGCTCGTCCGCCGACAGCGAGTCGGGGTCGTAGGTGGTTTCCTCTTCGCGCTTCTGGTTGGCGAACATGCCGAGCTCCAGGCCCTTGGAGCTGAGCATCTCGCGGATCTCGACCAGGGAGGTCTCGCCGAAGTTCTTGCTCGACAGCAGCACCTGCTCGGAGGTCTCGGTCAGGTCGCCGAGGGTCATGATGCCCATCTTCTGCAGGCAGTTGCGGCTGCGGACCGACAGCTCGAAGTCGGTGACCGGGATGCCGAGCACCTGGCTCATGCGGTCCTGGCGGCGGCGGGCCTCCTCGTCGTAGTACATGTCGCGGCTGGCGTCGGCGTCGCGGAAGAACAGCCGGGCCCGCGGGTGCGACGGGAACGAATCGAGGATGCGGCGGTAGCAGGCCTTGGCCCGCTCGTGCTGCTCGAGGTCCTCGTACAGGATGCCGAGGTTCAGCAGCGTGCCGACGTGCGAGGGGAACTGCACCGAGGCCCGCTCGTACAGCTCGCGGGCGTCCTGGTCGTTGCCGTGGCGGTCGTTCTCGAGGGCCAGGCCGAAGAGGGCCCCGGAGTGGCTGTCGTTGACGTTGACGGCCCGCTCCAGGTAGGCGACGACTTCATCGCGCGAGCCGCCCAGGGCCTGCACCGTGGCCGACCGCTGGTACAGGTAGTCGGCGGTCTGCTCGACGGCGCCCGAGAGCGAGTCGAGCAGCTTGAGGGCTTCCTCGGGCTGCTTGTCGTAGCGGAGGGCTTCGGCCTTGGCGAGCGCGACGGCTCCCGGCTCGTAGCCCGCCCGCTGGGCGGAGTCGTACGCGGTGATCGCGGCCGGGTAGTTGTCGAGCGCCAGGTTGGCCTTGCCCAGGTAGAAGTGGGTCAGGGCCCCGCCGTCGGCGTGCGAGAGGGTCTCGATCGAGGCGGTGTACTGGCCCAGCAGGTACTGGCAGACGCCGAGCCGGGCCGCCGTGGCGGGCGTGCGGCTGGGCTGCTCTTCCAGCTCGGCCACCGCCTCGCGCAGCTCGCGGTACTTGCTGTAGTTGGTCGAGATCGTCTGGGTGATCTCTTCAATCTCGCGCGGTCCGAAGGCCGCGGTGGATAGCACGATCTGCTTGACGTCTGCTTCTTGGACAGTCGACATTTGATTGGGAGGCTCCGTGATCTCGGATGAACTCCACGCCATGGATCGGGCCTCGCATCCCCGCAGAAGTGGCCCGCCTAGCGCCACGCTCGGGCGTTGCCCGAGCCAGCAGCTTGGCGGCCCCGGCCGGTAAAGGCCCAGGTCCTGCGGGGCCTGTCGGCCCGAATAAGGGTGGGAAAGGAGCCAGCGGTGGGATTCGAACCCACAACCCCCGCATTACGAATGCGGTGCTCTGCCGATTGAAGCTACGCTGGCCCATTGCGGACAAGGCGCCGCAAGCCCCGAATTCTATGCCCTGCGGGCGATTCCTGCAATCGGGAACCCCTTCAGCGTGTGCTCGCCTCGCAGGCGGCAGCTTCTTCCTTAGAATTGGCCGGGTCTTCCCCGTCCGGCGCGGGGGGGCGGCACGGCAGCGGGGCCGCCGTGTCGCTGCGGATAGCGGACCCGTTGTGCAGGTACTGCGCCCCGGGTTTCGACGCCCGCGCGCTGTACAGGGCCGCGTCGGCCCGGGCCAGCAGCGACCGGGCGGTCTCGCCCGGCTGGGCCTCGGCCACGCCGCAGCAGACCTGCATGCCGAGCTGGACCTCGCTCGTCGCGCGGAATCGGCGGCCGAACACGCACGCCCCAGAGAGCGGCGTCTTGGGCATCACCACCACCAGCTCGTCCGAGCCGTAGCGGGCGGCGAAGTCGCTGCCCCGCAGCTGACGGCTAACCGCTTGGGCCAGGCTCGCCAGCGGCGCCGGCGAGTCGGGCGCCCGTTCGGTGTGCACCTCGGCGACCGTCAGCATCGCCACCGAGCAGACGCTCTCGCGGTCGCGGGGCGACCGGCGGGAGAGCATGATCTCGAGCTGCTCTTCCAGCGCCCGGCCGTTGCTCAGTCCGGTCAGCGGGTCGATGCGGCTAGTGGTGTAGTGCGACAGCGACTGCGACTGCTGGCGGATCTTGTCGTAAGCAGACGAGAGCTGGCCGGCCAGCTCGAGGGTGGGGCCGAGGATCGCCTCGGCCTCGCTGCGGAGCTGGGCCCAGGCGTCCTGCTCGCTGGAGGTCGCCGCGACGCGGAGCTGCTTCTTGAAATTCTCGACCTGGGTCCGGTGGAAGGCGAGGTCGGTGCGTAGTTCGCCGGCGATGCTCTCGAGCTCGAGCGCAATGGCCGTGGCGCGTTGAATATCGTCGGAGGCCGAGGTGTTTTCCTGGGTGGGCTGGCGGCGGCCAAACAGGTAGCCGAGCACCGCGACCACCGCCAACGCGACGGTCTCCGGGATCCCGTAGCTCAAGAAGTTTGCGAACATCACTGGCACACGCCGGGGGGTGAGGACTAGTAGCTGCTCCGCGAGCCGAAGCCGCGCATGCACAGGAAACCGAGGAACGTGACCGCCGCCAGGACGATCATCCACTCATCGCGGGACAGGGTCGAAAACCACCGCCAAGTGTCGCTGGGGACGTCGTTGAGCCGTTCGATGATGTACTGCATGGCGGGACGCTCAGGGCCGGGAGAGGGCGGGCACACACTATCGGAAGCATAGGACCGGCCGGGGCGCCGGGCGGCCCGCCGTGGACGCGGCCGCGGGGGTCCAGGCCGCAGGGTCGCGGGCGACCGCCACAACCGGCACAACCGGTCCGCCGGAGAGACTGCCACAGCCCAGCGTCGGCTGGTAAACTGCTGGTTTCTTCCTAACCCGCCGCACCGGCCTGTCGGCACATTCGCCGCGGGGCCTCGAAACCCGTTGTCTGAGAAAATGTCGCAGCCCCTTAAGATTGCCCAGATCGCTGGAGATGGAATCGGCCCCGAAGTTGTCGGAGCCTCGCTGGAGGTGCTGCGGGCGGCCGCCCACGGCTGCGGCCTCGAGTACAGCGTGACCGAGTTCCCGTTCTCGGCCGCCCACTTCCTCGAGACCGGCCACGTACTGGACGACAGCGACATCGAGAAGCTGCGCGGTTTCGACTCGATCCTGCTCGGCGCCGTCGGCGGCCTGCCGAACGACCCCCGCCTGGCCGGCGGAGTGATCGAGAAGGGCATCCTGCTGAAGCTCCGCTTCGAGCTCGACCAGTACATCAACCTGCGGCCGGTGAGCCTGTACCCCGGCATCGAGACCCCGCTCAAGGACAAGACCGCCGAGCACATCGACTTCGTCTGCGTCCGCGAGAACACCGAGGACCTGTACTGCGGCGTCGGCGGCTACGTCCGCAAGGGGACGCCCCAGGAGGTCAGCAGCCAGACGATGGTCTCGACGCGGTTCGGCGTGGAACGCTGCATCCGCTACGCGTTCGAGCTCGCCAAGACCCGCCAGCGCAAGAACCTGACGCTGGTCCACAAGACCAACGTGCTGACCTTCGCCGGCGACACCTGGCACCGGGCCTTCAAGGAGGTCGCCGAGGAGTACCCCGAGGTCGAGACCAACTACCACCACGTCGACGCCTGCTGCATGTACATGGTGCAGCGCCCCGAGGTGTACGACGTCATCGTCGTTCCCAATATGTTCGGCGACATCATCACCGACCTTGGCGCCGCCATTGCCGGCGGCATGGGCATGGCCGCCAGCGGCAACCTCAACCCGGACGGCGTGGCGCCGTCGATGTTCGAGCCGGTGCACGGCTCGGCGCCCGACATCGCCGGGCAGAACCTGGCGAACCCGATCGCCACGATCGACTCGCTCGGCCTCTTGCTGCGTGAGACCGGCCGCATCAAGCAGAACGCCGCCGCGGTGAAGTGCGGCGAGCAGATCGGCGCGGCGGTCAAGAAGGTCACGCCGAAGTTTGCCGGCAAGAACCTCGACCGCTCTGGCTACGGCACCGACGAGATCGGCAGCATGGTCGCCGACGCGCTGTAGCGTTCGCCACGGCTACCACTGCCACGTGCGGCGGCTGACGTGCGCCGGCACGAAGGTGTCGCGGTACGAGCGCCGCCAGAAGAACTCCTCGGTGTACGCCACGAGCGACGCCGCCTTGATGAACAGGAAGTACGCCGGCATCAGCGGCACGCACAGCAGGGCCCACGCGTCGCGCGCCGGCTTGGGGGTGTAGAACATCACTACCATCCACTGCGCCAGTTCTAGCAGCACGCACAACGCGTAGTTGGTGAGCAACGCGTACACGAACCAGCCGGGCCAGCAGACGGCCATCACCACCATCGACGCCGCCGCCAGGTAGGTCAGCAGGATCCGGAAGAACCAGGTCTCGGCCAGGATTGCCAGGTTGCTGAGCCGGAACCCGGGGCTGCGGACGTTCGCCAGGTCGAGGTGCTTGCGGCACTCGAAGGTCACCGCCGCCCACTCCCAGCGGCGGCGCTGCTTGAACAGCTGACGCCACTTGGTCGGCAGGTTGGTCAGGCACTGCGCGAGCGGCACGTGACGCACCTGCCAGCCCCCCTTGCGGAGCCGCAGCACGAGGTCGCCGTCCTCGCCGGGGCCGACGTCCCAGCCGCCGGTCCGCTCGAGCGCCGAGCGGCGGTACGCGCCGAACGCGCCCGACACGATGCTCAGCACGCCGAGCCGGGAGCTCAGCAGCCGCCCCACGAACACTGACCGCAGGTACTCCGCCGCCTGCAGCCGCGTCAGCAGGCTGGTGTTGGCGTTCCGCGCGACCACCGCGCCCGACGCCGCGGCGACCCTGGGGTCGCGGAACGGCTGGACGATCCGCTCGATCGCGCCCGGCTCGACGTGCGAGTCGGTGTCGACGCAGACCAGGATCGGCGCCTTGGCGAACGGCAGCGCGCAGTTGAGCGCCGAAGACTTGCCGCCCCGCTGCGGCTTGCGGATCACCATCACGCCGGGGTGGTCCTGGGCGAACTTCTTCGCGACGTCCGCCATGCCGTCGGTCGAGCCGTCGTCGACGACGATGATCTCCATAGGGGCGTAGCTGCCCCACACCGACTCGAGGGTAGCGCCGATCGTGTCGGCCTCGTTCAGCCCGGCCAGCACCACGCAGATCGGCGGGCGGAATTCTTCTTGGCTCGCCGGCCCGTCCCGCAGCCAGTCGACCACGTCGCGCACCGCGTCCGCCAGGCACATGACGACGGTCGCCAGCCCGTACCTCAGCCCATCGACGCACAGCAGCGGCCATGCGATGAGCAGCAGCTCACCGAGCGTCCTCGACGAGAGCCATTGGATCCAGGCGGTTAACATAGTACGCGACGACGTCCTTTTCGATCGCCTCGCGGGCGTCGGCGCGTTTGCCGCAGCTCATGCACTCGGCGATCAGGGAGAGTTCTGCGTCGGACCACGAGCACTCGCGGCACTTGTGCGGGCCCTCGATGTATTCGAAGTCGGCGCCGACCACCAGCTTGGCGTTGCGGCACTTGGGACACGCGGGCGCGCCCAAGCCGAACTCGGCCTCCGGCCCAACGTGGGCGCAGGCGAAGTGGTGGATCAGCCGCGTCGGCTCCGTGTCGAACGACCCGCACGCCTGGCAGCCGTCGCGGTAGCTCAGCAGCGAGTAGCACTCCGGGCAGCTCTTCACGCGGTCGACCACCCGCGAACGCAGCACGCCGCGCGAGGCCCACGCCTGCAGCAGGGCGGGGTCCATCGGCGGGGCGTAGGTGAGCCGTTGCGGGTCAAGCCGCGGGGTCAGCTGCCGCGGGTCGAGCAGATCCTCGTCGCCGGTAACAAAGCGTCCCCCCAGGTGGACCGACGGCAGCGCGAGCCGCCGCTGCCGCCATTCGACGGTCGCGTAACGGTACTGCCCGTCCGGGCCCTCTACCCCCACGACGCAGCGGTCGGGGATCGCCTGCGGGTCCTGATCGACCAGGAGCCCCAGGCCGATCCGACTGAGGTTCACCAGCCGGGCGGGCGTCTCGACCCCCGGCCGCCCGTCGGGCGTGACCGACAGCACCACCGCGGCGGCAGAGCACTCGTGCCGACCCGCCTTGCGGCGTTCGGCTGGGCCCGCGGCGTTCTGGTCGGCGTCGGACACAATCAGCGGCCACAGCAGCGAGGCGAGCCGCTCGCCAGTCATTTGTTCTTTGGGCAGGAACTCCTGCGCCCCGAGCCGACCGGCCCGCATCACCGCTTCGGTGTGGCTGTCGACCGACAGCACTACCACCGGCGCGCCGGAACAGCCTTGCACAATCCGCCGCAGCGATTCGTCCGACTCGGCCTCGCCGAATGAGTAGCCGACCAGCACCGCGTCGACCAGTTCGACAGCCAAGTGCGCCTCGGCCGCCTCGTAGGTTGAGACGTGCATCAACTGCGAGTCGACCGGTAGCCGATCGTGCAGCGCCAGTTTCAGCTTCATCGCGTCGAGCAGGTTCGGCTCGACGTGCAGCACCCGCCAGGGGGACAGGCCGCCTGCCGCGGCGGTTGGCGCGGCGACGCTGAGCGGCGGCGCGGTTGGTGTGATCGCTTCTTGGCTCATGTCAGCCTCCCCACCACGAAGTAAGCACGGAGACCGACTCGCCGGCCCGCAGCGTCAGCCCGCGGGGCAGTTCCTGCGGCAGGCCCAGGTAGACCGCCGCTTTGTTCGGAGGACCGGGGTCGTCGCCCGCGCGTTCCACCGGGGCGGTGGTCAATGCCGGACCAACCGCCAGCACCTCACACGCCAGCGTAGCGTTCGACTTGGCGGACCGGGCCTGCACGCGGCGGCCGACCGGGAAGTCGTCGACCTGGTCGAGCGGCACGTAGATAGTCAATTCCATTGAGTTTTGGTCGAGCAGCTCGAGCACCGGCCGGTCGACGCCGCACGCCTCGCCGACGTGGGCGGCGACACGCACTACCGAGCCGGCGAACGGCGCCCGCAGCTGGCCCCAGTCACGCTGCTCTTCAAGCCTCGCGATCTCGGCGTTAAGTTGTTCGACCTTCGCGACCCACGGCCGCAGCAGCGCGGCGTGCCGCTCGGGCGAGGGCTGCTGGGCGAGCCGTGTCTCGAGCGCGGCGACCGCCTGCCGCAGCGACTCCAGCCGCGACCGGCTGCCGGCCTGGCGGAAGCGGAGCGACTCGATTTCTTGTTCGGGCACGACCGCCGAGGCGACCAGCGGCTCGATGCGGGCCTGGCTGGCGGTCAGTTCTTCGGCCGTGGCCGACTCGACGCCGAGGCGGCCGAGCAGGTCGAGGTACTGCGAGGTGAGCTGCAGCTGGCGGTCCTGCTGCGTGAGCAACTCTGCGCCGAGCCGCGCGGTCTCGGCGCCCAGCTCGGCCTCGGCGGTACGGAGCTCGTCACGGAGCCGCTCGATTGAGGCGTCAAGTTGTCGGTCAACGACGGTCGCCAGCAGATCGCCTTGCTGGACGGCCTGGCCAGGCCGCACGTGCACGGCCTCGATCGTCCCGCTCCAAGGAGCCGCCAGCTCGGCGGTCCGGGCGGCGACCACGCCGTGGGCGCTGTAGCGGAAGAACGTCGACCACATTGTGCAAAGCGTCACGCAAAGGCCGAACGCCAGCACGCCGGCAATCAGCGTCCGGCTGATAGGCCGGTCGGAAGTTGGCGGCGGCCCGGCTTGAGGGCCGTCAACCGCCTGCGTATCCGTGGCAGCTTCGCGGAGCGCCTTGTCGGCGGCACGCAGCATCTCCTCGGCCGACCGGACGTCGTCGGCGGTCGGGGCGTTGGGCGCCGTGTCGGAAGTGTGGAGTCGGGTCTTCATGGGGCAGGGCAGGGGGGCGCCCGTGGGGGATTTGGTCGCCAGGCCCAGCGAAACTCTTGACCGGGCAGAGCAAGGAAGCGTAGCTCGCCCCCGCCAGCGGGAGGGGGAAAATCGCCGGGCCGTGCCCGTACAGCCGTTACAGCCCGGCCGCGGATAACCGGTCCCGCGGCGATACCGGCCGGCCTCCAGAGTGTTTAGGATGAGTTCCTGTCGCGTCTTGCCGCCGCCAGCCCTACCGCCGCCCCCTGGTTCCCTATGCCTTGTTCCCTACGAGCCTGCTTGCTGCTGTCCTTGTCCGCGCTGTTGTTGCCGGCCGCGGCATGCCACGGCCAGGGCGCCCAGGCCGACTACCAGCGGGCCGACGCGCTCGCCGGCCGGGTCCGCGGCAAGGTCGCGCGGCTCGACGTCCGGCCCAACTGGCTGGAAGACGGCAAGCGGTTCTGGTACCGCGTCGACCTTGGCGAAGGGCAAGGGCGGTTCCTGCTGGTCGACGCTGAGCAGGGCGAGCAGCGGCCGGCGTTCGACCACGAGCGGCTCGCGGCCGCGCTCTTCGCCCGCACGAACCAGCCTCAGGTGTCCGACAAGCTGCCGTTCTTCAGCATTCGATTCCCGTCGGACGGCGTGCTCGAGTTCGCGGCCGAGGGGCAGGGCTGGCGGTGCGACCTGGCGACGTACCAGCTGACCAAGGCCGAAGTCGATCTCGAAGGCGCGGAGTCGACCGTCCGCGTGCTCGGCGGCGTGCGTCCGGCCGGCGGCACGGGGGAGGACACGCAGATCACGTTCATCAACCGCACCGAGGGGCCGGTCAGCATCTACTGGGTTTCGGGGCAGAATCGCCGCAGCTACGTCGAGCTCGAGCCGGGCGACTCGCACGTGCAGCACACCTACGACGGGCACGTCTGGCTAGCGGAGAACGCCAGCGGTAAAACCGTCGGCGTGTACCAGGCGGTTTCACCGCCCGGCATGGCAGTGATCGATGGCTCGTGGCAGCCGCGCGAGCGGCGTCGGCGGCGGGGGAGTCGCGGCGACAACCAGGGGGCCATCTCGCCTGACGAGCGGTGGCGGGTCGAGATCGTCGACCACAACGTTCAGCTGGTCGACCGCGAGTCGGGTGATCCGAGCCAACTCACGACCGATGGCACGGCCGACGACGCCTACCTGCCGCGGTTCTTCTGGTCGCCCGACTCCGAGAAGCTAATCGTGCTCCGCGAGCAGCCGGGGCAGGGCCGCGAGATCTCGTTCGTCGAGTCGAGCCCCGCCGACCAGCTGCAGCCGAAGCTGCACACCTTCGAGTACGTCAAGCCGGGCGACCGGCTCGCCAGGCAGCTGCCCTGCCTGTTCCATATAAAGCACAAGCAGCAGGTCCCTGTTGACGACTCCCTGTTCGACAACCCGTGGAGCCTCGAACGTTTCGAGTGGGAACCCGATTCGAGCCGGTTCACGTTCCTCTACAACCAGCGGGGCCACCAGGTGCTGCGGCTGGTCGGCGTCGACGCCGCGTCGGGCGAGACCTCCGCGCTGATCGATGAGCAGGCCGACACGTTCCTCTGCTACTCCAGCAAGCTTTACCTGCACCGCGTCGCCAACAATGAGGCGGCTGACGCCGAGTGGATCTGGATGTCCGAACGCGACGGCTGGAACCACCTCTACCTGTGCGACGCCGGCGGCTCGGTCAAGCCGATCACGTCCGGCGCCTGGGCGGTCCGCGGCGTCGACCGCGTGGATGACGAGAAGCGGCAGATTTGGTTCCACGCCGGCGGCAAGCGGCCCGACCAGGACCCGTACCACGTGCACTACTACCGCATCGACTTCGACGGCGCCAACCTGGTCGAGCTGACCGAGGGCGATGGCACGCACGACCTGACCGACTCGCCCGACGGCCAAACCTACCTCGACCGCTACTCGCGGGTCGACCTGCCGCCGGTCACCGAGCTCCGCCGCAGCTCCGACGGCAAGCTGCTGTGCGAGCTGCAGCGGGGCGACTGGTCCGAGCTGCTCGCCGACGGCTGGCAGCCGCCGATCCGCTTTGTCGCCAAGGGCCGCGACGACCAGACCGACATCCACGGCGTGATCTACCGCCCGACCAACTTCAACCCCGACAAGCAGTACCCGGTGATCGAGCAGATCTACGCCGGGCCGCACTCGGCCCACGTCCCCAAGCGGTTCGCCCCCTTCCACGGCGGGCAGGAGATGGCCGAACTCGGCTTCATTGTCGTGCAGATCGACGGCATGGGCACCTCGCACCGCTCTAAAGCGTTCCACGACGTCTGCTGGCAGGACCTGGCCGACGCCGGCTTCCCCGACCGCGTGCGGTGGATCAAGGCCGCCGCCGAAAGATACAAGTGGATGGACGCCACGCGGGTCGGCGTCTACGGCGGCTCGGCCGGCGGGCAGAACGCCCTGCGGGCGTTGATCGACCACGGCGACTTCTACTCGGCCGCCGCGGCCGATTGCGGCTGCCATGACAACCGGATGGACAAGGTCTGGTGGAACGAGCAGTGGATGGGCTGGCCGGTCGGCACGCACTACGAGCAGTCGTCCAACGTCACGCAGGCCCACCGGATGCAGGGCAAGCTGCTGCTGACGGTCGGCGAGCTCGACCGCAACGTCGACCCCGCGTCGACGATGCAGGTGGTCGACGCGCTGATCAAGGCCGACAAGGATTTCGAGCTGATCGTGTTCCCCGGCGGCGGCCACGGCTCGGGCGGCAGCGCGTACGGCAAGCGCCGGATGCGTGACTTCTTTGTCCGGAATCTGTGGGGCCTCGAGCCCCGGCGGGCAGAGTAGGGCCACGCCGCCACCGTCTTCCGCCCGCAGCTGCCGGCGGAAGCCGACGGTCTTGCGGAGAGCAAGCGCCGCTAGTGCAATGGAGAGAAAATCCGCGCGTCTTTTTCGCGGCCCGACCCAAGACCCGGCGCCGGGCAGCGAAGGGACCTACAGGACGAGCTCTCGCCCCACTCGTTGCAGCCGTAGGAACTGACGATGTACGAAGTAGTCAAGCAGGTTCTGGAAATCCAGGAACCGTTCAACATGATCATCGTGGTCGTGTTCATCGGCGTGCTGGGAGGTATGGTCGGGGCGGTGGTCAAGGAGCTACGCAAGTACGCCACCCACCGGCTGGACCTCGAAGCCAAGCGAGAGATGCTCGACCGGGGGATGTCGGCGGAGGAGATCGAACGCGTGCTGCGGGTTGGCAAGGCGTAGCGGCGGGGCGGGCAACGCTCGCCCCCTTAGCCCCGAAGGGGCGCGCTAATACAGCCCAGGGCTCAGCCCTGGGTTCCGTGGGTCGTCGTCCAGGAAGAGCCCCAACTGGGCGCGCTACCGGTGTTAGCGCGCCCCTTCAGGCCTACAAGGCGGGTCGGGGCCGGTACCCCAGGGCTGCGCCCTGGGCTGTGGTAGGTTGCCCCTTCAGGGCAAGTGAGTCGGCGTGGATGGACGCCTTTTTGGGTGGCACGCCCTGAAAGGGCGTGGTGGTGCCGGTAGTGATTCACCACGCCCATTCTGGGCGTGCCACCCTTGGGCTGGCCGCTGGGGCAACCCATCAGCCGGCACGCGTTAGCGTCCGGTTCGGGCGGGGATGGGGGATTCGGAACCGGGGGCTAACGCCCCGCGGCTGATGGGGTCTCGGGTGGCACGCCCTGAAAGGGCGTGGTAGCGCCGGTGCTGGTTCACCACGCCCTAAAGGGCGTGCCACCCGTTTATCGTTGGGCATCTTCTTGGCGACTTGGCGTCTTGGTGGTTCACTCCCCTTCACCACTCCTCTTCAACTCGGCCACCACGGTGGGGGACCACCGTGCCACAATCGGGGGCTGATTGGCATTTCTTTGTAGAAATCGGCCGCGTAGCGCGGTCCAATGGAGGGGCTGCTTGGGTTCCACAGCGAGCGGTGGTTGCGCGGCTAGCGGTCTTGAATCCCGACGGCTTGCGACGGCGGTTGCCGGGGGGGGCGCTGCACGCGGGTGGGACTTTTGTCCGCTGTGGCGGGCAGGATCGGACAAAAGTCGGCGGGGCCTGCCCAAGGGCGGATCCGCAACCTCAATCATAACAACTGCTTAGGGCGATCGGCGCCCGAAACGGGGCGCGACTTTTGTCCCTATCAATCGATATCGGAATTGGGGACAAAACTCGGCGGGGACAAAAGTCAGCTGGGACAACGCCCGCGCCGCGGGGCTGCCCGGCGGGGCGTAGCTCGCCGGCTGTTAGAAAAGCGAACTCAGCCGCCGGCCAGGCTGCGGAGCAGGCGGCCGACGGCGTAGGCCAGCGCGGCGGCCGAGCCGCCGATGAGCATGGTCTCGACCGCGCCGCGGAGCTGCGACATCTGGGTGACGCGGCCCCGCACGGCGCCAATGCCGGCGAAGGTCAGCAGCGTCACGCCGACGCTCAGGCCGAACGTCACGTCGGGGCCGAGCGAGCGGGAGAACACGAGCGGCACGATCGGCGCCATGCCGGCCGTGACAAACGCGATGAACGTGATGGTCGCCGCGCGACGCGGCGCGGGGGGCGAGGTCGGCAGCCCGAACTCTTCGCGGAGCATGGTGTCGACCCACTGCTGCTGGTCGGAGGTAATGGTTTCGACCGCGTGGTCGAGGGCGTCGCCCTCGAACCCCTTGGCGGCGTAGATCTGGCGGATCTCTTCGCGCTCACCGTCGGGGTGCTGGGCGATGTGCCGCTGCTCGAGCCGCCGGTAGCGGTTGAGCATGTCGTGGTCAGACTTGGTCTTGAGGTAGTTGCCCACCGCCATGCTGAACCCGTCGGCCAGCACGTTGGCCAGGCCCAGCACAATGGCGACCCCGGCCGACAGGCCGGAGCCGGCCACGCCGGCCACGATAGCGAAGGTGGTGATGGCGCCGTCGACGGCGCCGAGGACAAAGTCGCCGAGGTCGTCGGGCTTGCGGGCCTCGGCGAGCCGGGCGGCGATCGCCTCGGGGGTGTGGTCGTGCTCGAGCGGGTCGACCGGTCGCTTCGACTTGGGGGTCCTAGGCATCGGCGCGGCCCTCGAGAAGGGCGGCGTTGACCGCGGCGGCCGGGGAGGGCAGGGGGGAGAAGCGGGGCAGGGCAGGGCGGGGGGCGCACGAAAAGAGCCCCGCTTGGCTCTGCGAGGACGCCAAGCGGGGCTCTTCGTGCGAGGCAGTCTTCCCGTGGTGGGCGTGTCCGACTACGGCGCCGGCAGTGACTGCGTGGTTCGCGTTGGAGCGGGCAACGGCGAGTGCGGGGGCACGTCGTTGCGTCGCTACGCAACCAGCTATTGCACTTGGTGTGCCAGAGGGGGCGATTGGAGCGCCGGGAGGGATGGAAGAGCGGGCTAGCATCGACGGTTTCCTTGGAATCCGCTGTCGCGGAGACGGCGGCCGAGGTCGGGCGACGCGCCCGGTGTGGCCGCTAGCATGTAGCAATTTCAATCGGGTGGGCAGTTAGTCAATCGGTGAGCAGGCTGGTGGTCATCGCGGCGAACACCTGGGCGGCGGCGGTCAGCTCGTGGTCCTCGCACTGGGCGAGGAGCACGCAGGTCGACTCGCCGTGGTGGAACACGCGGAGCTGGGCGGTGTTGGTCAGGTCGAGGTAGTAGAAGTTGACGTCGTAGCCGACGAGCGGGGTCTTCCCGATCCACGAGTCGGCCGGGTCGTGCTCGGCGGCCGGGTACTCTGCTTGCATTGCTTGCAGCATCTCGTCGAGCACGCCGCGGACGTCGCGGAGGCCCGGGTAGACGCTGAGCGACCAGAACGCTGTGTTCGGGCTCGACACGGTTACCTGCAGCGCGGACTCTTGGTCCTGTTGCTGCTCGAGTTCCCAGTTGTCGGGGTACTGGAAGGAAAGCCCCTGGGCTGCGTAGCTTTTCGGCATCGCCTTGCTTGTTCAAATTGGAGTGGGTCGGTTTCGGCCGATCCTAGCACCCGGTTGGTGTCGATGTAACCGTTGAAGTCGTGTTGAAAGGGGAGGGCGGTGCTGGTAGGGTCCCGCCCTGCTTTTCTCGACCGTGGCGGCAAGGAGGCCTCGCGGCGCGGATGACGATTGTTGGTCAACTGGTAATGATTTGCGCCCCCCTGCTGCGCTTGGTCTGCGCCCTGTGCGTGCTGGCGCCGGTGGGCTGCGGCGCTTTCCGGCAGCGGACGCCGGGCGACGCGGCGGTTTCCGTGTGCCGGCAGTTCTCTTGCGAGGGCGTAACGGCCCTGGAGCAAGGCGACTGCCAGCAGGCGGAGTCGCTGCTGCGACGCGCCGTGGACGCGGCGCCGACGGACGCCGACGCGCGCCGGCACCTGGCCGAGGCGCTGTGGGCCCGCGGCGAGCAGGCCGAGGCGATCCGGCACATGCGGGTGGCTGTGGAGGAAGAACCCGAACACGCCACAGCGGTCTGCCGACTCGGTCAGATGGAGGCCGCCGTCGGCGAGTGGAAGCTGGCCCTGCGGCGGGCGCAGCACGCGCTGCAGCACGATCCTAAACTGGCCGACGCGTGGGCCCTGCGGGGCCGCGCCCACCTCGAGACTCAGCAACCCGACGAGGCGCTCGCCGACTTGATCCGGGCGCTCGAGTACTCGCCGAACAACCGGGACGTGCTGGCGGACCTGGCCCGCATGTACGGGCTCCGGCAGCAGTCGCACCGCCGGCTGGCGACCGTGCACCGCCTGCTCGAGACCTACCCGCACGGCGAGGCTCCGGTGGACTCGCTGGTGATGGAGGCCGACGCCTACGCGGCGCTCGGCCGGAACGACGACGCGGCGGCCGGCCTGCGAGACGCCGCCGAGCGGTGGCCGCAGAGCCCGGCGCTGCTCTGCCGGCTGGCGGAGGCCGAAGCGGCCGGCGGGCGGACCGACGCCGCCGTGGCGGCGGCGCAGCGGGCGCTGGCGGCCGACCAGACCCACCTGCCGAGCCAGCACCTGCTGGCCCGATTGTCCGCACAAGACGCACAGCTGCGCTAACCGTTGCGGCGCGACCGGCGAAACCAGAGCTTCGCGGCCTGGCTGCCGGGCAGGGACCTGGGCGCCGATGGATAAAGTACCTTTGCCTTGGCGGGGGCTGCACAAACCCTACACCCGCCAAACTCTCCAGGAGCCTAGCATGTCGACCCAACCCCTAACGTCACCCGTGCAGGGATCCCCTGCTCCCATCGCCTCCGGCGGCTTCGTAGACCGCCGCAGCTACGACTCCAACGGATCGGCAGGCCGCGAGCGTCGCCAGTTCGCCAACAGCCACGACGAGCTCTCGCCGGAAGCGGCCGAGCTCGCCCGTGCCATCGACGGCTACAAGCTGCAGCACCGCCGGCGGTTCATCGACGCCGACGAGCTGCTGGTGGTAGTGAAGTCGCTCGGCTACTCGAAGTAGTCGCCGCGTCCCGGCTCGATCGCCAAGTGGATGTTGGGGCCGGGGTGAGAAGCCAGGGTTAAACGCCGCCGCAGGGCGGCGTTCCCTAGGTCACTTAAACGTCCGATAATCCCCGTTATGTTCGGTTTGGGCGCGGTTCTGCCCGGAAATGGCCGCTGCTATACTGGTTCTCGTTGTAACCCCTACCTCGCGGCGCCACCAGCAAACCCTTCGGCAGGCTCACGTTGTTCATTGGTCCGGTCTTCTCCCGCGAAGCACTGACGGCTCCGCGACGCGTCCGCTTCTACGCGGTCCCATGCCTGTTCGTCGCGACGCTGCTCGGGCTCACGCTCACGGCATGGCAGGTGCTCGTCGGCTCGCAGAACGTCACCAACCCGGGCGACTTGGCGCGGTTTGGCGCGGCGGCGTTCTCGCTGCTCGCGCCGCTGCAGCTGATGGTCTGCGTGCTGTTCTCGGCGCTGCTGGCCGCGGCGGCGGTTGCGCAGGAAAAGGACCGCAAGACCCTGATCCTGCTCCTGCTGTCAGATTTGACGAATTCCGAACTGGTTGTCGGGAAGCTGCTGGCTAGCATGCTCACGGTGTTGATGGTGATTGCGGCCGGTGTGCCGTTTTTCTTGTTGCTAACGACCCTTGGCGGCGTGACCTACGCCCAAGTGGCCCGCGTCACGGCGGTTACCGTGGTGGCGTCGCTGGCGGCCGGCAGCCTCGGGTCGACCGTCGCGCTGTGGCGTGAGAAGACGTTCCAGGCTTTGGCCGTTACGGCGTTGGTGATCGTCCTGTGGCTCGTTGGCTGGGAGTTCGTAGCGGGCGGCGGCTTTAATGATGTTGCTCCGGGCGCTTCGCAGTGGGCGGCTGTAGCGAGCCCCTGGCGGGCGATGCAGACCGCGGTCGAGCCGGCCTACGTCGACGCGGGGGTCAATCGGACGGTGGCGTTGTTCTTGGCGTTTGGCGGCGCGGTCGTCGCGCTGCTCAACGTCATCGCGGTCGTCATGGTGCGGGTCTGGAACCCGTCACGCGAGGCCCGGCCGAGCTCTGCCGGCGCCGAGACGAACGACGACGCCTGGCTCACCGAGGACGAGGCCCAGCGCGACGCCCGGCGGCTGCAGTCGCACCGCGCGCCGGGCAAGCCCCGCAAGGTGTGGGACAACCCGATCCTGTGGCGTGAGATCCGCACCTGGGCCTACGGCAAGAAGATCTTGGTGGTTAAGCTCGGCTACCTGGTCATCTTCGGCCTGGCGGCCGTCGGCGCCGCTCTCGCCAATCAGGACCCCGACGCGGCCGGCCCGGCCTCGGGCGTCATCTCGCAATCGACCACCATGCTCGCGCCGCTGTTCGTGCTGAGCATCGTGCTGGTCAACGCGTTGTCGGTGACCTCGCTCACCAACGAGCGGGACCTCAAGGCGCTCGACCTGCTGCTCGCCACGGACCTGACCCCCAAGGAGCTGATCTTCGGCAAGCTGGGCGGCGTGCTGTACAACGCCCGTGAGATGATCCTGCTGCCGATGGCGCTGTGCGTCTACCTGTGGTGGTCGGGGAGCGTCGGCGGCGAGAACCTGGTGTTCCTGCTGATCGGCCTGGCGGTTGTGAACGCGTTCGCCGCGATGCTGGGCCTGCACGCCGGGATGATGTACCCGAATTCACGCCAGGCGATTGGCGCCAGCATCGGGACGCTCCTGTTTCTGTTTTTTGGCGTCACGACCTGCATGCGGATGATGCTCGCGTTGTCGCAGTCCTTCGAGTACCAGCTGGCGCCGTTCCTGGGGTTCATGCTCGGCGGCGGGATTGCGTTGTTCGCCGCGCTCGCCTGGCGGAACCCGTCCTCGGCGATGTTCCTGGCGTGCTTCTCGGCGCCGTTCGCGGTGTTCTATGCGATTGTCAGTTTCCTGCTGGGGCATTATGACTGGGTGTTCCTCGCCACCATCGCGACCTTCGGCTTCGCGACGACGGCGATGCTGGTCCCGGCCCTCAGCGAGTTCGACGTCGCGACCGGCCGGACCACGGCCCGCGACTAATCCCCTTTGACCGACCCCCACGCTCGACCAGACAGGCCGCATTGGCAAGCCTAGCGCCCTACATCCCGCACCTGATCGCGATGGCCCTGCTGCTGGCCGCCAGCGCGTTCTTTTCCTGCAGCGAGGCGGCGCTCTTCTACCTCGGCCGGGAAGAACGCGACCGGATGCAGGACGGCGCCCTCGGCGAACGCACCGCGGCGCGGCTGCTCGCCAACCCCGAGCGGCTGCTTACCGCCATCCTGTTCTGGAACCTGCTGGTCAACATGGCGTACTTTGCGCTGGCGTCGCTGGTGGCGATTGGGATCAACAATCAAGGCGCCGCCAGCGAGGCCTCCGTGCTGACGGTCGTGGCGTTGTTCGCGGTCATCATCTTCAGCGAGATGCTGCCCAAGAACTTCGGCGTGGTCTGGCCGGTGCGGTTCGCGACCCTGCTGAGTGTGCCGCTCAGCGCGGCTGCCAAGGTGCTCGACCCAATCGCCTGGGTGTTCGGCGCGGTGAGCCGGGGTTCGTCACGGGTGCTGTTCCCCCACTTCGAGGCCGAGCCGTACCTCGAGCTCGGCGACCTCGAGCGGGCGATCAGCCTGTCGGGCGGTGACCAACAACTCATCGAGCAAGAACAGAACGTCCTGAGCCGCATCGTCGCCCTCGCCGAGACCCGCATCGAGGAGATCATGCGGCCACGGCTGCTCTACGAAGCGCTCCCCCCGCCGGTGACGCAATCGCAGCTCTCCCCGCAAACCACCGCTAGCGGGTACGTGCTGGTGACCGAGCCCGACAGCGAAGAGATCGCCGCGGTGATTGACGTCAACCGCGCCGCACTCTTCCCCGGCGAGTCGATCGGCCAGCTCGCCTCGCCCGTGCTGGCGGCGCCGTGGTGCGCCAGCGTCGCCGAGACCCTCAGCCGACTCGACTCGGCGAAGCGGGACGTGGTGGCGGTCGTCAACGAGCTCGGCGAGACCATCGGCATCGTCACCCGCAACGACATCCTCGGCAGCGTGCTGCACGCCGAAGCGGCCCGCGACCGTGGCGCCGAACGCGTCGGCCGGATCCGCGCCATCGGCGACGGGCAGTGGGAGGTCACCGGCATGACAACGCTCCGGCGGCTCGCCAAGAAGCTGGGCTGCGAGCTGCCCGCGGTGAAGGGCATCACGGTCGCCGGCATGCTGCAGGAGCAGCTCAACCACCTCCCGCAGGAGGGCGACGAGGTCGAGTGGGCCGGGCACCACTGGCGGGTGCTGTCGGCCGACCACCCCTCGCTGCTGACCGCCTCGGTCCGCAGGGTCCTGACGCCCGATCCTCCCCAAGACTCCTAACGCCGCGCGAGCCACCTCCATCCCATGACAACCGCGGTTCTGCTATTCGCTGTCGGGCTGATGCTCAGCGCATTCTTCAGCGGTTCGGAGACTGGGTTTTACCGCGTCGCGCGGGTGCGGCTGCTCATCGAAGCGATGGAAGGGAGCTGGATCTCCAAGATGCTGCTGTGGGCCACCAACAACCCGGCGGCGTTCGTCGCGACCGCCCTGGTCGGCAACAACGTGGCGAACTACGTGGTTTCGTGCGCCACGGTGCTGCTCGCAAAGCTGCTCCTACCCGACGGCGGACCCGCGACCGAGATGGCGTTCACCATCGCCCTGACCCCGGTGGTATTCATCTACGGCGAGCTGCTGCCGAAGAACCTATTTTTCGCGGCGCCCAACCGGCTGCTCCGCCGCTGCGCGCCCGGGCTGGCCGTGGCGGGGACCCTGTTCTCGCCGGTGAGCGCCGCGCTGTGGGTGGTCGGGTACGTGCTGCAGAAGGTGGCCCGGGTGCCCTCGCAGGCGTTGCGGATGGAGCTCGCCCGCCGCGAGCTGGCCGAGGTGCTCGACGAGGGGCACGCCGTGGGGCTGCTCTCCCCTGCCCAGCGGCGGCTTGCGCAGGGCACGTTCGCGGCGGCCGGTCGTTCGATCCGCGAGTTCATGATCCCGGCGGGCCGCCTCGCCCAGGTGGACCTCGGCGTGTCGCGTCGCGAGCTGCTGCAGTTCGCCCGCCGCCGGCAGCAGACCTTCGTGATTCTCCGCAACGGTCAGGGGTACGTGCGGGTGCTCGACTGCCTGCTTGACCCCGACAACCCCCAGCTGCCGATCCGCGACCTGCTCTCGACGCCGATCAAGCGGAACTTCCTGACGACACTGCTGAACATGCAGGCGGCCAATCGCGAGGTGGCCGCGGTGAAGGGCGAGCAGGGACGCATTGTTGGCTACGTCTTCGCCGAGCACCTCAAGTTGGCCCTGGTCGAGTCACCCGTGCGCTGACGCCCTGCCCCGCCCCGCGCCCTAGACACCCCCCCGCCCTGCCCGACAATAGAGCCGTGGGCGCCCCTAGCACCAAGAGCATGCAGCCGTCGCGATGAGTGGAGTTGTTTCGCGGGACATTACCGGACAGATGATTGTGCTCGGCACCGGCACCAGCGTCGGCGTGCCGATGATCGGCTGCGGGTGCGACGTCTGCCGCTCGACCAATCCCAAGAACAGCCGCACCCGCTGCAGCGTGATCCTCGGCCTGCCCGAGGGGAACCTGCTGATCGACACCTCGCCGGACATGCGTGAGCAGCTCCTGCGGGAGAAGATCGGGCTTGTCAATGCGGTGCTGTACACGCACGAGCACGCCGATCACCTGTTCGGGCTGGACGACCTGCGGCTGATGCAGTTCTACCTCGGTGGGCCGCTGCCGCTGTACTGCGAGCCGCTGGTCGAGCAGCGGATCCGCAAGTCGTTCGACTACGCGTTCGCGTCGCTGCCGAACCTGCACGCCGGCGCCATCCCGAAGATCGAGTTCCACCCGATTGGCCCGGTCAACGACGGGCACGAGCCGTTTTCCGTTCTGGGCGCCACGGTAACTCCAGTGCGTCAGTCGCACGGCCCCAATTTCGTGACCCTCGGATTCCGCTTCGGTGACGTCGCCTACTGCACGGACGTTTGCGAGATGCCCGATGAGAGCAAGGACCAGCTCAGGGGCCTCGAGGTGCTGGTGCTCGACGCGCTGCGGACCAAGCCCCACCCGACGCACTTTAGTCTCGACCAGGCGGTCGCCCTGGCCCAGGAGCTTGGCGCCAAGCAGACCTACTTCACGCACATGTCCCACGACTTGGAGCACGAAGCGGTGAACGCGTCGCTGCCCGAAGGCATGCAGCTCGCCTACGATGGTTTGCGGATCGAGCTCTGCTAGCTCTGGACGCTGGGCGTGGGTCGCCGCGGGTCCGGGCCTACCGCTCGTACAGGAGAGCCGCCTCGCGGACGCGCAGGAAGTCGTCGACTCCCTTTTCTGAGAGACGAGCCAGCTCCTGCGGCCCCGCCCCGTTGACGACCGCGTCGAATACCTCCTGGTTGATCAACAGGCGGTTGTAGCGTTTGGTCTCCCAGTCGTCGGGGTACAGCCCCCGCAGCACCGAGGCGACCGCCAGCCCGAGCTCAACCGAGTCGAACGCCGCCGGGTCGGTGATCATCAAGCCGATGCCGCCACACTCCACGCCCTCGTGCTTGCTGGCGTTCGGCGTGAAGCGGCGGGGGATCACCCTCACGCCGGGGCAGCCGACCGCGTTAATGGCGTTGGCGAACTCCCACGGGTCGATCCAGGGAGCGCCGACCAGCTCGAACGGCGTGTCGGTCCCGCGTCCGACCGAGAGGTTCGTTGTCTCAAGCAGCCCGATGCCGGGGTACAGGATAGCCGCCCGCAGGCTCCGCATGTTCGGCGAGGGGTTGATCCAGAGCTGGCCGTTCTCGGCCTGCGTAGAATGCGGGTCCCAATTACGCACGGGCACCACGGTCAGCTTCCCTTCGGCCTCGTGCGCAGCCAGGAACATCTGAGCGAGTTCGCCGATAGTCATGCCGTAGCGGACCGGCATCGGAAACGTGCCCACAAAAGACTCCTGCCCGGGGTCAAGCATCGGGCCCTCAATCGAGACGCCGTCAATCGGGTTCGGGCGGTCGAGCACCATGTACTCGATGCCCGCTTCATGAGCGGCCTCCATGGCGAGCCGCATGGTGGCCGTGTAGGTGTAGAACCGGCAGCCGATGTCCTGGATGTCGAACACCAGGACATCGAGATCCGCAAGTTGCTCGGGCGCCGGCTTGCGACGGTCGCCGTAAAGGCTGGCGACCTTCAAGCCGGTCGCTTCGTCCTGGGCGTCCTTGATGCCGGGCTCGTCGAGCACGCCTTTGACGCCGTGTTCGGGGCTGAACAGCCGCACCAACTCGACGCCCTCTGCCTTGGCGAGCAGATCGATCGTGCGGGAGCCCTGGCTGTCGACACCCGTGTGGTTGGTGATCAGGCCGACCCGTTTTCCGACCAGCGGCGCGAAGCCTTCCTCCCGCAGCTTGTCGATGCCGAGCGACACCCGGTCTTGATTCGTCGCGGGCGTCAGGCTGGCGTGCGGCTGCTCGATCGCCGCGCAGGCGATCGTGCCGATGCGTCCGATCAGGTCGTTGACCGAGCCGTTGTCGTCTGGGTGCAGGCGATTCGACAGGAAGATCACGAACAGGTCCCGCCCCGGGTCGATCCAGATGCCGGTGCCGGTGAAGCCGCCGTGCCCGAAAGCGCGGTCGGACATCAGCTCGCCGCGGTTGCGGGAGTAGACGCTGTTGGAGTCCCAGCCGAGGCCGCGGATGTTGCCTACAACCTCGCGGCCACGGGTCATCACCTCGACCGTGGCCGGGCTAAGAACGGACGAGCCGTCGAGCGCGCCCTGTTGGAGCATCATCCGCGCGTACCGGGCGAGGTCCTCGGCGGTGCTGAACAAGCCGGCGTGCCCGGCGACCCCGCCGAGCAACGCGGCGCGTGGGTCGTGCACCTCGCCGACAATCCAGCTCCCGTCGTCGCGTCGGGTGTGGGGGGCCGCTCGATCCTGCAGTTCCTTGCCCGGCAAGTAGCCGGTTTCCGGCATGCCGAGCGGTCGGAAGATCTCGTCAGCGGCGAACTCGTTCAGTGGCTTGCCGCTTAGCTCCTGCACAATCCGTCCAAGCACCAGGAAGTTGACGTCCGAGTACTTGAACTCCGTGCCGGGCGGTACGATCGGCGCTAGGTCGTAGATCCGTTTCCATGCTTCTTCTGAGCCGTGGCGGTAGTCCGACAGCGGGTTGTCAGGGATCAGCCCGCTGGTGTGGGTCAGCAGTTGCTCAATTGAGATGTCCTTCTTGCCGTTGGCGCCGAACCCCGGCAGCAGGTCCGCGGCCTTGTCCTTGAGCCGCAATTGGCCGGTCTCAAGCAGCCGCATCACACTGGTGGCGGTAGCGATCGGCTTCGTGAGGGAAGCCAGGTCGAACACCGTGTCGGTAGTCATTGCCTTCTTGCTGGGCTCCAACGATCGGTTGCCATAGGCCCGCAGGAAGGCAATGCCCGCGTGGTCGCCAATCGCTACGACACAGCCCGGCAACTCGCCGCGGTCGATGCCCTGCTGCACCAGCGGCCGGATGGCGTCAAAGGACGGTTGATGGAAACGCGATGGGGTGGCGCCCAGAGCACCGGTCGCGATCGAGGCGAGCGAAACGACGCTCAAGACGAGCGACAGAACGGGGCGGGTCGGCGGTGTGATTGGTGGCATCGCGGAGGCGAATCTTCTGTGGGGGGCCTGGGGGGTCCTGCCGGCGGAGAAACGGCGCCAAGCAGGGCGTCGACGGCCAGCTTAGCAAAGCCGCATCGGCGTCGAGTCGTTGCTGCGCAATGCGAAGACTCTGCTGCGCGTATTCCGCCGAGCAAGCGTCGCGGCTCGACCTCGTTTTGGCTAGACTCCGAAATATGCCGATCAGCGGCCTCACCCGCCGTCGGCTGATTGTCTCGCTTTCCTTCGGGCGGAAGAGAGAGGGGATACACCATATGATGGTGCGTTTCGCGTCAAGCAATCGCTCCGGGTCACGCTCCGCCGGCTTCACGCTGGTCGAGCTGCTGGTGGTGATTGCGATTATTGGAGTCCTCATCGCGCTCTTGCTGCCAGCGGTTCAGTCCGCGCGAGAGTCGGCGCGTCGGATCCAGTGTCGGAGCAGTCTGAAGAACCTAGCGCTAGCGGTTCTCAACTACGATAACACCTACGGGGGTTTTCCCCCCTGCACCGAAGCCGAGCCTGATCGGGGCGCAAGGTTCTCGAACATCGACACCATCGAGAGGCACCTGAGTTGGGCTGTCCGGGTGCTGCCCTTCTTCGAAGAGCAGGCGTTGTTCGACCAGTTCGACCTGAGTCAGCTCTCCACCGCCCAGGATCGCAACACACGCCCGCAGGAGCAACGCCCTGCGATCTTCGGCTGCCCATCGGATGGGGCCGATAATCGGCTGTACGGTCCCAACCGTACCACCAGCAACACCGCCTACAGCAAGGGCAATTACGTCGCGTTTGTGAGCCCCGAGCACGTCAACGGCATGCGGGTCTACCCCGGCTGCATGATCAACGAACTGAACCCGCTCAGCCGGTTTACGGACGGCACGTCAAACTCGCTGATGCTCAGCGAGGTCCGCACACGGGACAACGCCGCGGACCCTCGCGGCGTGTGGGCCTCGGCCTACTGCGGCGGCAGCATTATCAGTTTCGACATGCACGACGTGAGATTCGCTTCAGCCAACAACGAAGAGCGGAACTCGGGCTACATCCCGATCAACAATCCTGACATTGGCCCATTTACGCCCAACGGCCGCCCCAGCGGCAATAGCGACCGCCTGCGGGAGTGCCCCGACGAGCAGCTGGCCGACCTCGAGCTGATGCCGTGCAGCGTCGACAACAGCACGTGGACCGGCGCCTCGCCGCGCAGCATGCACCCGGGCGGCGTGAACGCCTCGCTGTGCGACGGCAGCGTCACTTGGCTCACCGACGATATCGACGCGTACCTGATGGCCCGCATGATCTGCATCCGCGATGGCGACCCGTTGGTTGAGGGGCAGCTCGGTTCGGCCGGGCGGGGCCGCGGGCAGTAACCGACTACGCAAGCGAGAGGGCGTCTCGAGAATGAAATCCGCGATCGTGGGCATCCTGGTTGGAATCGGCGTTGTGCTGTTTGTGCTCAGCCTGGTCTGGACGCAGATCTTTACAGGCGAGTCCCGCTGGACACCCGAGAAGGCCGACCAGTGGGCCGAGGTGAAGGACCGGCTGCACAACCTGAGTTTCATCGTCAACAGTCCCGAGCCCCCGCGCAGGCACGCCAGCCGGGAAGAGGCCCAGGCCGAGTACGACAAGGTCAAGGCGATGGCCAACCAGTTGCGCTCTGAGTTCGAGAACGCCTACGATGGGCCTCGGACGACCGCCACCGTCCTGAAGTGGTCTGGTGTCGGCGTGCTGGTTCTGGGGATCGGTCTGCAGTTCGCCTGGAAGGATCAGGGCTGACTGTCCCTGCCAAGGCGATGTTAAGTAGAAAGCTCTGCTGCTGGTTGTTGCCCGCCAGCCTGATCGCCGCCGCGGCGATTTGCACGTCTGCCGCAGCGCAGGTGGCACTGACCGGCGACTTTGACCACGGGGCGCTCGCATCCTGGTCGGGTGACTCAGCGAGCCTCCAGCTCGTCGGCCGCGACAACTATTACGGATCAGGGCGTTGGCGGTGGCTCTACTTCAAGGCGTCTGGAATCCAGGGCGCCTCGCCGACGTTCAGCATTTCGAGCAACTTCGCCGGCGACTCCACGCCCGGGCTGCACGAGCTGGCCGAGCACGAGATGGTCTACTCGTACGACAACGAGCACTGGCAGTTCTTCGACAACAACCAGCTCGGCGCCGCCGAGTTTTCGTTCTCCAACGCGACGCCATTTACGCAGGACGAGGTCTACGTCGCCTACGCCCTGCCCTACTCCTACGGGCGGTCGGTCACCCACACGCAGTCGGTGCTGCAGTCGCCGTGGGCGGCGCCCACGGCGTCCGGAAACGCGGCGGGCGTCATCGGCTCGTCGACGCCGGGCGTGGATGAGCTGGGTCGCGCCACGCCGGCCCTCGACGTGTTTGGGTACCGCATCACCAACCCCGCGACCGATTCTGGTCGACTCACCAAGCAGAAGATCGTGATCTCCAGCGGCCTGCACGCGGGGGAACCTCTAGGGACCTACGTCTACCAGGGGATGGTAGATTGGCTGCTGTCGGACGACCCGCGCGCCGCGTGGGTCCGCGACAACGTCGAGGTCTACGGCTACCCCGTGCTCAATCCGTCGGGGCGGATCATGGGGACCAACCGCACCACGGTCAACAATATTGGGCGTGACCCGAACGGCCTCTGGGACCCGAACCGCTGGTCTAGCAGCAGCTACGGCTGCGGCGGCGACGACTGCCAAGAAATCCGCGCGACCGGTGAAGCCATGATGGCGGACGTCACGGCCACCCAGGGCGGCGTCGACGCGTTCATCGACTTCCACTCGACCGTTCCCGACTACCAGATCGACGAAGTCAACGGCGTCCCGGACGACTTCGCCTACATCAATTCCGACGACCTTGGCGCCGACTGGTGGGAGGCGTTTCGTCTGCTGCAGCCGAACGTCCTCCAAGAGGTTTCGGGCGGCGGAAGCTACACGACCGCCGGCTTCGCCCGGCGGCGGCTGGGGGCCGAGGTCGAGATCACATTCGAGACCCAGTTCACGTGGGAGAGGAACACCGATTACTACCTCGGCCTGGGAGCCAACTTTGGGGTATCGTTCTACAACGCGTGGGCGCCGGGCGTGCCGGGCGACTTCAACGCGGACGGACTCGTGGACGCCGCCGACTACACGGTGTGGCGTGATTCGTACGGCGCTGTGGGGGCGGCCCTGCCCGCCGACGCAAACAGCGACCAGGTCGTTGACGCCGCCGACCTGGAGTCGTGGCGGGCGAATTTTGGCGTGACCGCCACGACGCCCACGGTGGCAGTCCCCACGCCGAACGCCGCTACCTGTCTGACGGTTCTCGCAGCGGTGGGCGCGGCGGCGCCGCTACTTCGCATCCGCTTCGGGTTCGCCGCCGGGCGGAGCTAGCCGCCCGCTCATCAGGTCGAAGACCAGCGCCCGGAGCACGCTGGTCGGCGCCGCGTAGGTCTCGGTCCGGCCGGCACGTGCGATGTTGAAACCGACGACCTGCCCTTCCAGGTTGACCAGGGGCCCGCCGCACTTGTCTGCCGGCAACGCGGTGTCGTGCTGCAAAGCCGAGGGGAAGCCGAATCGTCGCTGGCTCAACTGACTGCCGAGATTGTTTTGATAGTCGCTGCGGTTGGGGCCCATCGCCGCGATGCGGCCCGACAGCATCGCCTTGATCGACAGCTCCTCTTGGCCGCGGCGCACGAGCAGCACGATCTCGTCGCCGGGGCTGTGGCTCTGGACCTCGCGTATCAGTTGCGACCGATTCTTCATCGGCTTGTCGTTCACGCGGAGCAACACGTCGTTGACCAGGATCCCGGCGTCCTCGGCGCCCGTGTCGGGGAAGACCTTGGCGACCGTTGCGCCGTCGCGGGCCTCTTCCAGCTGCACGCCGAGGATGCCCGCGCGGTGGGGGATCTCGCGCGGCGATACGCTCAGCACGCCGACCGCGACCGGGTTCTTGCCGGTCCCCACGGTCGCCAGCCAGTCGCCGTCGCGCGAGTCGGGGGCCGTGTCGAGCGCCAGGGCTTCGAGCCCGGTAGCGTCAATCTTCAGCATCGCCAGGTCGTACCGGCGGTCGACCCCGGTCACCTGCGCTGGGTACTCTTTACCGCCGTCAAAACGCACAACCGGGTCGCCATCTAGCTGAGTGGCTTTGGTGAGTACCCAGCCGTCGGGGCCTACTACGCCGCCGAGCGCTACCGGCTTGCCATCGCAGCGGACCTGCACCACGCAGCGGCGGGCGTCGGCGACCGCGTCGCGGAAAGCCGCGTGCACCTGCGGGCCGTCGGTCAGGCGGTGGTTGGGTATCCAGAGCCGCTCGAGGGCGTCCTGGAACACATTGCGGGCCTGCTCGAGCGAAGGCGCGGGCGTCGGGGTCTGATCTTCTTCCTGGCCCAGCAGCGGGCTCGGCAGCATTGCCAGGGCCAGCAACAGCATCCACGACGGCAGCAGGTGTTTGGGCTTCATGCGGATCTTCCGATTAGGAATCGGACTCCAGTTCCGGCGTGCCTGGGTAGTCGACCGAGATGATCCCCAGACGCACTTTGAAATCTAACGGCTTGCCATCGCGCTGCACGGCGATCACGACCGTAGCGGCAGGCTTCTGAGCGTTGATCAAACGGCCGAGTTCCTCGAAGTCGTCAACCTGTTCCCCGTCGAGAGCGGTGATGACGTCGCCCTCGTGAATCCCGGCCCGCGATGCCGCGAAGCCGTCGTAGACCTGGGTGATGAGGCACCCGCCGCGGATCGAGTTGCCGGCGACGCCCAAGAAGGCGCGGTGGCGCGCCGGCTCGGCGGTCCCGAGGCTCCCGCCCCACATCTGACCGCCGGCCAGGCGGTCCCAGGTGGCGTGGTACTCGTCGATCGGCACGTGGTAGTTGCTGACGATCCGCCGCCCGATGCGGCTGTGGATACCGACCACCTGGCCACGCAGGTTCAGCAGTGGGCCGCCGCTGTCGCCGCCAACAAGCGTGACGTCGGTGCACAGGGTCGAGTCTTCCTCAAACAGCACGCGGCCCAACCGCACGGGCGGCGCCCGATCGCGGAAGTAGCCGTTTGGCTGCCCCAGGCCGACCACCCAGTCGCCCGGTTCGGTCGAGCCGGCGGGCGCCATCGGCACAAACGGCCACGGGCCCTTGTCGGTAATCTTGAGCATGCCGCTGTCGACCGAGCTGTTCACGCCGAGCGTCACGCCCCGCGCGCGCCGCCCGTCGGCGAACAGGAAGGTGACGCGTTGGTTGGGCTCCATTGCCACGTGCCCCGCGGTCAGCGCCAACCCGTCCTCGCTAATAATCACTGCGCTGCCGATCGCTCCGCCTACCTCGACGCCGACCGTAGCCGGCCGCGCAAACTCGACGACCGAACGGACTTGCTTCTGGATCAGCCGCAGGTCGGCGAGGTTCTCGGGCGACTTCTTCTGACTGACGGCCTCAATCTCCGCGCCCCAGGGAACGGGCGGGCGGGTCACCTCCTGGGGCGGGCTATCCGCTTCTGCAGACGGTGACGGTTCTTCGCCAGCCGGCTTGGGAGTGGCCTGCTCGCCTGCCTGTGGCGACTCGCTGGGCTGCGCCGCAGGTGGCGGCGCGTCAGGCTGTTCCCGTGGGGGCGCGGCGGGCGGTTGGGCCTCGACCGCAGGCGCTGCGGCCGGCTGACCAACGGCATGCGCCGCGGCAAAGAACGCGACGGTCACCAGTGTAAGGCTGGTGAGGAGCGGGGCCGCGAGCCGATTACTGTACATACGCTATTGACCGTGTACGCGTGTCTAGCATAAGCTGTCTGGGAAGGAGCCCGGTCAGGCTGCTACCTGATTGTAGCTCTTCTACGTAACTTTTGCCCATTTGAGCCGGTCGGATTCTGTCGTTGAATTCAGACGACGACGCCGTGTCAGGCAGGCTCACTGGGATGGGGAACCCACCCTGAATCGGCAAGTTTTAGGCACTAGGGAGGCTTTTTCATGTCGCTGGACCAACTAACCCCGCGCCAGCGCGAGGTGTTCGATTTTATCCGCGACCTGATCTGCAATCGCGGCTACGGCCCGACAGTTCGTGAAATTGGCGAGAACTTCTCCATCAATTCGCCCAACGGCGTGATGTGCCACCTCAAGGCCCTGGAGAAGAAGGGGTTGATCACGCGCGAGCCAAACATGTCCCGCGCCATCCAACTCACGGAAGCCAGCCGCGAGGAAGAAGGCATCCCGTTGGTCGGCCATGTCGCCGCGGGCAGCCTTACCGAGGCAATCGAGCAGGCCGAGCGGTTTAGCTTCGAAGATTGGTTCCCCGCCAAGAAGAACCAGTTCGCCCTGCGTGTGCGTGGCGACTCGATGATCGAAGCCCAGATTGCCGACGGCGATGTCGTGATCGTCCGCCGCACCAAGACCGCTTACAAGGGCGACATCGTCGTTGCTATCACCGACGAAGGCGAGGCGACCCTCAAGTACTGGTTCCCCGAGTCCAACCGCATCCGCCTGCAGCCTGCCAACGCCAGCATGAAGCCGATCTACAGCAAGACCGCCCAGGTGCTGGGGGTGGTGACCGGCGTCGTGCGTCAGGTTGGTTGAGGTCATCGGAGCGGCTGAGGCCGTTGGGAGCACTGCACACACGCTGTTTGGCGCAGGCCGGGTGAGCCCGTGGTCGGTAGACCGGGATGTGGCTAGGATTGAGCCCATTCCCCAGTCCCGACATCCCCCCTGAGGCGCCCTGTTGACCATCGCTGTGCTGATCATCCTAGGACTTGTTGGCCTGGTGGCGGGCGGTGAGCTGCTGGTTCGTGGCGCGTCGTCGTTGGCGGCGGCGGCGAGTGTATCCCCACTGGTGATTGGGCTGACGGTGGTCGCGTTCGGCACAAGCGCCCCGGAATTGGCGGTCTCGGTACAGGCCTGCTTCACCGGCAGCACCGACCTGGCAATCGGCAACGCGGTTGGCAGCAACGTAGCGAACATCCTGCTGATCCTCGGCTTCTCTGCCATCTTCTTTCCGCTCGCGGTCCAGGCCCGCCTGTTCCGACTCGACTTCCCGGTGATGCTCGCCGCCGCCATCGCGTTGTGGGTCTTGGGGAGGGACGGCGCGCTCGGCCGAGTTGACGGAGCAATCCTGACGGTCGGTATGCTTGCCTACTTCTTCTGGACGGTCGGCATGGGCCGCAAAGAGGGCCGGCAGCTGGCCGAGGAGTTCGCCGACGTCGTCCCAGAGGGCGACCCCACCACCCTTAGCTCGATCGTGGTCAGTGTTGTGCAGGTGCTGATAGGACTTCTGTTGTTGGTAGGCGGTTCCAACCTGCTGGTGGACGGCTGCGTTCGGTTGGCCACGATGTTCGGCGTGAGTGAGCTGGTGGTTGGCCTCACGGTGGTCGCGATTGGCACCTCGATGCCAGAGCTCGTGACCTCGGTCGTCGCCGCCCGCCGCGGGCACCGGGACCTGGCGGTCGGCAATGTGGTGGGGAGCAACATTCTGAATATCTTCGCGGTGCTCGGGCTGTCGTCGATCGTGGCGCCGGCGGGCGTCGAGGTGCAGAGCCGCGCGCTGGCGTTTGATATCCCGGTGATGATCGCGATCTCCTTCGCCTGCCTGCCGGTTTTCTTGTCGGGCCACTCGATCACGCGGACCGAAGGCGCCGTGATGTTCTTGCTGTTTGTCGGCTACACCGGTTACCTAGTGTGGGCGTCCGTGAACGGTGTCTCGCCCGGTTGGTTTGAAGCGGCCTGCTTCTCGGTCCCTATCCTGGTCGGCGCCTGCGCCGTCGGCCTGCTCGGCTCCCGCCGCAAGCCGAGCTAGCACTGCTGCCGGTGGTCTTTTCAGCAGGCTTTGACTAACCGGTAAAGTCGGAGGCCGGTAACTTCCGAATCCTGCAGAGGGAGCGCGTCGTGCGCGTGCTCCGTATCCCACCCCTGCTGCGGGACGCATGGCAACCGGACGTTACAGCTCGAAGCTTTTGTCGCTGCTGCTGGCATTGGTCGGCGTTGTGGGGTGCTCGCGCACCCACTACCGTCTGCAGGCCGACAGCCAGGCGAACTGCGTCGTAGACCAGAAGGCGCCGCTCGCAGGCAGCGAGGCCGGTCGGTACCGCATCGGCATCCACCCGGCGTCGCGGATGTTCGACCCGAACGACCCCGACCAGCCGCCGATGCCGCCGGACGACCCGGCCTCGAACACGATCCTGCAGTGCGTCGACGGCAAACGCGGCGCAAAGCAGTGGCAGAACGCCGAGCAGACCCCGTTCATCGAGAACCCGAACTGGACCGATTCTCTGCCGCTCGACGAAGAGGGGCGGCTAGTGCTCGACCTGCCTGCGGCGGTGCAAACAGCATTGCTGCACGCCCCCGATTACCAGGAAGAGGTCGAAGACCTGTACCTCTCGGCGCTCGACGTCACGTTCGAACGGTTCCGCTTCGACACCCAGTTCTTCGGCGGCTCGTCGGTTTTCTACACGGCCGACGGTCACGTGCGGTCGGGGATCGGACAGTCTGCTAGCACGCTCAATGTGACTCCATTCACTTCTAGCACCCAGCTGCAAAAACTGGGTGCCACCGGCAGTGAGCTGGTGGTTGGACTGGCAAATTCGCTGGTGTGGCAGTTCTCTGGCCCCGACAACTACGCCAGCACGACCCTGCTGGACTTCACGCTGGTGCAACCCCTGCTGCGGGGCGCCGGTCGGGCGGTGGTGCTCGAGCGGCTCACCATCGCCGAGCGGACCCTGCTGGCCAACGTGCGGAGCATGGAACGCTACCGCAGCGGCTACTACCTCGAGATTGCCATCGGCCGCGACGCGGGCGACGGCGCCAGCCGCCGCGGCGGTTTCTTCGGCGGCGCCGGCCTGGAAGGCTTCACGGGCGTGGGCGGCGGCGGTTTTGGCCGCATCGGCGGGTTCAACGGCGGCGGCAACTTTGGCGGCGGCGGTGGCATCACCGGCGGCGCGGGCGCCGCTGCGGCGAGCGGGTACGTCGGCTTGCTGCAGAGCCAGCAGGTGCTGCTCAACCAGCAGGCGAACGTCGCCGCGCTGCGCGAGAGCGTCGAGCAGCTCGTCGCCTCGTACGACGCCGGCCGCATCGACCGTTTCCAGGTGGACCTTGCTCGGCAGGCGCTCTACAACGCCCAGAGCCAGCTCCTCCAGAGCGAGGCGGGCCTGCAGGGCTCGCTCGACAGCTTCAAGATCACGCTCGGCCTGCCCCCCGACCTGCCGCTGGTGGTCGACGACGACTTGCTGAGCCGCTTCAACCTGCGTGACGAGTCGCTCGTCGCGCTGCAGACCGACGCGACCGTCGCCGCTGGCGAGCTGCGGGAACGGATCCGCGAAGCCAGCGAGGCGGCTACCGAAGCCAGCGACCCCGGTGTGCCCGAGCCCAACTCCCTGCCGTCGCCCGTCGACACCGAACTCGAAGCAGTGCCCAAGCCGGCCGAGGTAATATTGGCAGAGAGCGAGTTCAACCGACTTGCAGCAGAGTCCCTCGCCCAACTAGCGGTCGTCCGCGCCGATGTCGAGCAGCTCGAGGCGATCCTTCCCAGCCGCCGCGAGCACCTCCAGCAGCTCGCCACTTGGGACGAGGTCGCGATGGCCGGCATCGACCCCGACATCTTTTCGCCCGCTCGCCTCGACAAGCGGTTCGACCAGCTCCGGCGCGACCTCGACGTCGTGGCCGAGCGGATCGACCGCCTGGCCGGGCGAGTGGCGTCGGTTGCCGACGCGGCCGAGCAGAGTGGCGGCGATGAAGTCCAGGCCCTCCGCGAAGCCACGAGCCAGCTCTCGTCGGCGCTGCTCGAGCTGTCGCTGCTGCAGGCCCGGGCCAGGCTAGACGCCATCGACACGCCGCCCACCGAGTTGACCCCGGAGGACGCGCTGGCGATCGCTAGCTTCTACCGCCGCGACTGGATGAACAACCGGGCCGCCTTGGTCGACACCTGGCGGCTGGTGACCTTCAACGCCAACGACCTCCGCAGCGACCTCGACGTGGTCTTCAGCGGCGACATCGGCAACGTCGGCGACAACCCGCTGGCGCTCCGCGGCTCCAACGGCAGGCTGCGGGTTGGCCTGCAGTTCGACGCGCCGCTGACACGCCTGAGCGAACGCAACGTCTACGTGCAGTCGCTGATCGAGTACCAGCAGGGGCGACGGGCCTACTACCGCTACGTCGACCGGCTGTACCAGGGCCTGCGGGCCACGCTGCGGCAGGTCCGCCTGAACGAGATCAACCTCGAGCTCCGCCGCGAGGCGGTGCTGGTCGCGATCGCCCAGGTCGACATCACGCAGCTACGGCTGTTCGAGCCCCCCAAGCCAGGGGAAGAGGCCGCCCTCAGCAACACCACGGCCCGCGACCTGGTGCAGGCGTTGTCTGATTTGCTCAACGTCCAAAACGACTTCCTTAGCGTGTGGGTCAACAACGAGGTGCAGCGGCTCAATCTCGAGTGGGATCTCGGCCTGATGCAGGTGGATGAGCGCGGCATCCGCATCCCGCTCCAGGCGCCGTTTCGCGACTTCCTGGCCGCCCTGCCCTGCCCCGACGAGCTGCGCCCCTGGGCAATCCCCGAGGTGGCAGAGCCGGCGGCAGAGCCCGCGGTGTTCGAGTTCCCGGCTGAGTTCTCGAGTTCCGGCCGCCACACGGGGGTCCAGCAGGCAAGCTGGGAGGAGTACGCCGAGCGTCCCCGCCGGCTGCCACAGGTTGCTATCCCATAGCACCGCAGCCCGCACATCGGGGAAATCTCGGTGGGCAGGCGGCGCCTAGGCCGCCTATAATGGTTCAATCCTACTGGGCCCGGTCGATCTCCCCTTTCACTGCCCAACTCAGCCCGCCGGGCGCCGCCTGCCAGTCGGCAGCGACTACGGCGGCATAACGCACCGACGCCATTGGCAATCGACATGAATTCCATCCTCCCCACAGCACTCCCTACGCCGCCCCGCTCGGCCCGACGTGGGGTCTCGGTCTTGGTTCTGTTGGTGTTGTTGGCGATCGTCTCGGGCGGAGCCTACGCCACCTACCAATACCTCCCGGCATTTCAGAGCCGGTCTCTGCATGATGAGATCATGTTCTATGAGATCGAGCGCCAAGACTTCTCGCTCGCGATTACCGAACGCGGCGAGATCGAGTCGGTTGGCGACGCGGAGATTCGTTCGGAGGTGAAGACCCAGAACGCCGGCGGCCTGGCGATCCTGCGGCTCGCCCCAGAGGGCGGCCTGGTGCAAGAAGGCGACTTCCTGGTTGAACTCGACTCGTCGGCGCTCCGTGAGGAACGCACCACCCAACAGATCTCGGTCAACACGGCCGAGGCCCTCGTCGTCGAGGCCCGCAACCTGTACGAGACCGCCGTCATTGCCGAGCAGGAGTACCTCGAAGGGGTGTACGTCCAAGAGCGGCAGACCATTGAGAGCGAGGTGTTCGTTGCCGAGGAGAACCTGACCCGCGCACAGGAGTACCTGCAGTACAGCAAGAAGCTAGCCGCCAAGGGGTACGTCAACGACCTGCAACTCGAGGCCGACGCGTTCGCAGTCGAGAAGGCCCGCAAAGAGCTCGAGGCCGCCAAGACCAAGCTCCGTGTGCTCGACGACTTCACCAAGGCGAAGATGCTCAAGCAGTTGCAGAGCGACATCCTCATCACCAAGGCCAAGTGGGAAGCCGAGAAAAACTCGCTGCAGCTCGAGAGCGACAAGCTCACCGACATCAACGACCAGATCACCAAGTGCGTCATCACCGCGCCGCGGGACGGCGTTGTGAAGTACGCGCACGTCTCCGACCGCCGCGGCGACAACGACTTCATCGTCGAGGAGGGCGCCGAGGTCCGCGAGCGGCAGACCATCATCCGCCTGCCGGACACGTCCCAGATGCGGGTAGAGCTGACGATCAACGAGTCGCTGGTGCAGCACGTCAAGGTTGGCATGCCGGCGCAGATCCGTCCCATCGGCGTGGACGACACCGTCCTGCCGGGACGGGTATCAACGATCAACCAGTACGCCGAGCCCTCGGGCTGGCGCAAGGCGAACGTCAAGGAATACAAGGCGTACGTCGAGCTTGTTTCCGCAGCCGACGGCCTGCGGCCCGGCATGACTGCCAGCGTGACTATCAATTCCATCGACTCCCCCAATGTGCTCCAGGCGCCCGTGCAGGCGGTCTACTCCCACGGCGCCGACTTCTACTGTTTTGTTCCACGGGGCGAGCAGCTCGAGGCCCGCAAGCTGACGTGCGGCCCGACCAACGACCGTTTCTTCGTGATCGAGGACGGACTGCAAGAGGGCGAGCGGGTCGCGATGAACCCGCGCGACCTGCTATCGCTTGTCGACCTGCCCGAGCTCCCCAAGAAGCCCGGCCGCCGCGGCCCCGAGCAACGCGCACCCGAGCCCGCCCCGGACGCCGCCAAGGGCGAGGTGGCCGCGGCCCGGCCACAGCCGGCCGCGACCGACGGCTGATCCCCGCCCGACTCTTCGCCACCGCCCTGCCGCGCCCCAATGAAGCCCACCCCGTCCGCCGTCAGCATCCGCGAGCTGCAGAAGCACTACGTCGTCGGCGGCGAGACCGTCAAAGCCCTGCGGGGCGTGTCGTTTGAGGTCCCCGTGGGCGACTACCTGTCGATCATGGGCCCGTCCGGCTCCGGCAAGAGCACGCTGCTCAACCTGCTGGGGTGCCTCGACCGGCCGACGTCGGGGTCGTTCCTGCTCGGCGGGGTGGACGTCGCGCACATGCCCGACGACCTGCTCGCCGAGACCCGCGCCACCAGCCTCGGCATCGTGTTTCAGTCGTTTAACCTCCTTCCGTCGCTGACGGTGGTGGAGAACATCGAGCTGCCGCTCTACTACAGCGGCCGGCTCGGCCGCGACGCACGCGAGCACTGCGAGGAGCTCGCCAAGCGGGTCGGCCTGGGCGACCGCCTTGACCACCGCCCGACCCAGCTCTCCGGCGGTCAGCAGCAGCGGGTGGCGATCGCCCGCAGCCTGGCCAACGACCCGCGGTTCATCCTCGCCGACGAGCCGACCGGCAACCTCGACTCGCAGACCACCAACGACATCCTGCGACTGCTCGACGAGCTGAACCAGGAGGGCCGCACGCTCATCATCGTGACCCACGAGGACGAGGTCGCCGAACGCACCAAACGCACCATCGTCCTCCGCGACGGCCAGCTGCAGACCGACGAGAGGCGTTCATGAACCACTGGGGCCGCACGCTCGGCATGAGCATCAAGAGCCTGCTGATGCACCCGATGCGCAGCGGCCTGACCGTGCTCGGCATCCTGATCGGCGTGTCGAGCGTGATCTGGCTGCTGGCGATCGGCGAGGGCATCAGCGCCAAGTCGCAGGAGCAGATCGCCGGCCTCGGCGCCCAGAACATTATCGTCCGCACGATCAAACCCTCGAGCGACGACTTCGAGGGCGGCCTGTACGGCCTGACCCGCGACGACTACCGCCGGATCAGCGAGACGATCCCCACGCTCGAGTCCGTGCTGCCGATCCGCGAGCTCCGCCGCGAGTTCCGCCACGGCTCGCGCCGCATGGAGGGTCGCTTGGTCGGCTGCACCCCCGAGTACATGGAGGTCGTCCGGCTTAGGCTGGCCGACCGCCGCGGCAACCGCTTCCTCACCGACCTCGACATCGACGAGGAACGCAACTACTGCGTGCTCGCCTACGAGGTCGCCCGCAAGCTGTTCCCGATGGGGGGCGAGTTCGGCAAGTCGGTCATGATCGACGACGAGTTCTACGAGGTGGTGGGCGTCGTCGCCGCCCGCGACCCGACCGCCGGCATCGGCGGCTCGCTCGCCGCAGAAGACTTTTCCGGCGACGTCTACGTGCCGATCACCACCCTCTGGCGCCGCAACGGCGACATGGAGATCATCACCAAGCCCGGCCAGTTCCAGCAGGAGATCAAGGAGATCGACCAGATCACCGCCAAGGTCGCCAACAAGACGGACGTCCTCAAGACGGCCGGCGTGCTCCGCCAGACGGTCGAGGCCTACCACCCCGATCGCGACTTCGGCGTCACCGTGCCGCTCGAGCTGCTGCAGCAGGCCCGTACGACGCAGCTCATGTTCATCCTGTTCCTCGGCCTGATCGCGGCGATCTCGCTGGTAGTCGGCGGCATCGGCATCATGAACATCATGCTGGCGACCGTCACCGAGCGGACCCGCGAGATCGGCATCCGCCGCGCGGTTGGCGCGAAGAAGGCCGACATCGTGCAGCAGTTCCTCACCGAGAGCGTCGTGCTGTCGGTGGTGGGCGGGCTGCTCGGCATCCTGATCGGCCTGGCCTGCCGCCCGCTCTTGATCGCGCTCCGCGCGTTCATGTTCTGGCAGTTCCCCGACCAGATGGAGGCCCTCCCCGACCTGATCCGCTCGGTCGAGCCGATCTTGGTTGGCTGGTCGATCCCGCTGGCGTTCCTGATCTCGGCCGTGGTCGGCGTGCTGTTCGGCGTCTACCCGGCGACCAAAGCGGCCGCACTGGACCCGATTGTCGCCCTGCGGCATGAGTGACGCATTGCTCGCCCCCGGTCCCCCGGGCGACTTTTGTCCCTAATTCGCCCATCGAATTATCAGGACAAAAGTCGGGCATGATTTCTTGCGAAGTTCGTCGCAAGTCATTGTGGCGGTGTGGGTTGTGGGGAATGCCTTCGCCGTCAGCTGCCAACTTTTGTCCCTTACCGCGCGCAACAGGGGACAAAAGTCCAACTCCCGCCTCGCGGCAGGGCAGTTTGGGTCCGACTCAGCCCCAACCGCTGGCGAGACTTTGCTCCAGCGAACACCACCATTCGACCGCGCTGGGTGGCTCATTTCTACAGAAATCCCGGGGGCGCCTGAACGTGCCGCTCCGGGCTAGATTTGGCGCTGGTTGCAGGCAACTGCAGATAGACGGCACGGTTCTGTACTCAGACGAGCGTCTGGCAGGACGAAGAACCGACTACTCGCCGATTTTTGGTCGTCTCAGCGACAGATAAAGTTTCTGCATGTCAGATCGCCTATACTCATCGGTCAGAGGAGCAGGGGCGGAGTTTGGTTTCGCCCTCCTCCGATGATCGGCCCACGAACCGGGTCGCGCTTTTCTAGCTGGGTTGCTTTTCCAATGGCGTTTCGCCTGTCCTTTGTTTCTTTGAGGAGTGTCTGATGATTTGGCGCCTATCGCTGCTCGCCTGCCTCGCAATCGCCACACCGGCCGCTGCGACTACCATGAATTTTGACTTCGGCAACAACGGCCGGCAGACGAACGTGCCCGGCTGGAACAACGTCGTCCACGACAACGGTTCGCCCTCCCCGACGCTGTTTGTCGTGTTCGACGACACAGGCGTAGCGGTGCCCGGCGTCACTCTTGAAGAGACCGACGAATTCTATATCGTTGGTCAACCATCTCAGGGGGGCAGTGAGTCGCCCGCGGGCGACGCGGCCGGGTTGCCTGTCGATGCAACGGACGACTACTACTTTGGGCACAGCGGCGCCTTCGGCGGCGGCGATGACAACCCAACCGGCGGATTCAAGCTGACCGGCCTCGATCAGAACCTCGCGTACGACTTCTTGTTTTTCTCCTCCCGCACCGGAGTCAACGACAACCGTGAGACGGCGTTCAGCGTCACCGGCAGCAACGTCGGCAGCGGGCTGACAGCGACCTCCAACAACGACTCGGAGGTGCTGACGATCAGCGGCATCATGCCCGACGCCAACAGCGAGATCGCGATTAGCGTCTCGGCTGGCCCCAACAACGACAACGGCAACGGGTTCTACTACGTGAACCTGATGCAGGTCAGCACCGCCGTTCCCGAGCCCGCCTCGGGCCTGCTGATCGCCCTGTCCGGCGGGCTGACCGCCTTGCGTCGTCGCCGGTAAGCACCGCCCCACCCCGGGCGGCCCGAAGAGATCGGGCCGCCCGGCGGTGAGGTCTGCACGTCGTTGTTCTACAAACATTAGTCGGAGGGCTGCAGGCATGAATATCGGTCAATGGAGGCCCGCCTTGGCGGTGCTGCTACTCTCGGTGGGCTGGGCGGACGCCGCCCCCCTCAACATCATCTTCTACGGCAACAGCTTCACGTTCGGTGCAGGCAGCAGCCGGCCGGTCGATTCGATCTTCCGCGACATCGCCACCATCGCCGGGCACGAACGCCCCTACACAATCAGCGCCGCAAGCTCTGGACAAGACCTCGAGTGGCACGTCAACAACAACACGCAAAGGATCACCTCCTCGATTCTGCCGGGCAACAACTGGGACCACATCGTGCTGCAGGAGCATTCGACGAAGCTCACGCGGGCGTACCCGGACTCGCCCCCCTTCCCGGCCAGCGTTGAGGAATCGAAAACGACCGCGGTAGAGCTGTTCAACGTCGCCAAGCAGCACAGCCCAGGCGTGACGCCCGTCCTTTACGAGACCTGGGCCCGCGGCCCCGGGCACGCGTTCTACACGGGCGCCAACCCGCTCTTCTCGGGCCCCGCAGAGATGCAGGCAGAGATCCGCGCCGGCTACGACGCGCTGCAAGAGGCGCTCGACACCGACGCGGGACAGCAGCAGACGCTGCTGGCGCCCGTCGGCGACGCCTGGCGGGAAGCCAACTACGACAACCTGCACGCCACCGACCTGTGGCACGCCCAGAACCGTGGCTCGCTGCTCGCCGCGTTGGTGATTTACGGCACGATCTACGGCGACACAAACACCAGCGCGCTCGACCTGACCCAGCGGCGGGTTCTTGACTCGCTGAACCTGACCGAGGCGGATGGCGCCTTCCTGACCGCCGCCGCAGACGCCACCCTCCGGGCGGAGAACGTCCCCGAACCCTGCTCGGCGGCAGTCGTGATTGGGATGTTGACCGTGGCCGCGGCTTGTCGTCAGGCGGCGCCGACAAAAAGAGGTGTCGGGGTGGCTCCGTAGAAGCCCCGCCGTTGGTAAGAGGATCATGGTGTCGTGGGCGAGCGCGCTTAAACACAGAAGGAAACGGACAGGTCCAAGTCCCCCCGATCTCGCCGGCGTGCGCGATCTCGGCCTTGGTCGGCGTGCTGTCCGGCGTCTACCCCGCGACCAAAGCCGCCGCCCTCGACCCGGTTGTCGCCCTGCGGCACGAGTAGCCGTCGCCAACACGAGCCGCGGGGCGTCAGCCCCCGGAGTAGCCCACCAAGCGGCGGCGATCAGACCGGTTTGGCTCCCCCCGGCTAACGCCGGGGGCTCTCGGCCGACACGGCTCGTTTTGTCCTCCCTGGTTTTGTCCGAAAAATCGAGCGGAGGGGACAAAACCCCTGGCGTTGCGAGTCTCTCCGATCGTGTTTCCCCCTGTAAACCAAGCGATAACGCCGCCGCCATCGGCTCGGGCCAACGTGGGTTTTGTCTGAGCGTTGTTTTGTCCTCAGGCCCGCTCCTCACCGCGGGCCCGCGCTGCCCAGAGCTCGAGCTTTTCAACTGCGCAGCAGCCACCAATAGGCGCCAGGCCCGACGGGGCCCGCCCTGCGGCGAGAGAGTAGATTTGTCCACCACTCATTAGACCACGGCCGGTGGGGCGCCTCTACAACAAAATCTCCACACCGCCAACAGCCCCATCAGCCGCAGGGCGTTAGCCCCCGGTTCGGAAACGGCCCCGCCTCTATCTACTTCGCGATTTAGTGGTCCGATCGAAGGCTTGGCCAGTCAGACAGGATCTCTGCGTCTGGAATCGCCTCCTCTAAGAATGCAATGTCTTCTCTCTCCAGGGACGTACCTCGGACGTCGAGCCTTCTGAGATGGCTCATGCGGGCAAGACCCGGGAGCGACTTGTTGGTGATGCGAGTGTTTCGAAGAGCAAGTTCCTGAAGCCCCGTGAGCGAGCTAACCTCAGTGACGGTCATGTCGCCCGCAAGCGTGTCGGAAAATGAGATGCCCTGCAGAGATGGCAGGGCTTTCAGGTTGAGGCTCTCGAAAGTCAAGTCGGTGATTGGCTGGTGATACCCGCGCACGAAGGCAAATTGAGCCGATTCGCCAACCACGATGCCCAGGTAGTCCGCACAAAAAGAGGTCAGCATGCCGTGACGCGGCGCGCTGCCGCTGAGGCGCACAGCCGGCTCATCGGGCATCGTGCGGTAGCCGTCGCTCTCGAAGAGCACTTCGCCACCAAGCATCCCAATGCGGTCAATCGCCCGGAACTCACGCGTCTTCACCGCCCACAAGCCGAGGAGCAGGCAGGTTGAGGTGATCGCCCCGATGGCAGTCTTTAGTTTGAAGCGGATCCTCATCGTCGGCCTCCAGGGCCCGGCAAGGGATACGAGTCTAGGCGAGCAGGGATTGCACGGCCGCGGGAATGGCGCCCGGCAGACACGGCAGGAGTCCGACCCGCTGCAAGGGGGTCATGCTGCTGCCGGCGAACGAATGCGGTTCCTGACACCTTTGCGCCTTCACCATTGCGCCCGCTACTCCTTCAGCACCATGTCGATGCACATCACGGCGGCGAGGATCAGCTTCCGCACGGCGCCGTGGTCGGGGAGCGCGTCGGAGATCTCGAGGATGTAGTTGTCGGCGCTGGTGAACATCTCCTTGCCGATCCCGGACCACTTCTTCGCTACCTGCGCCAGCTGCGTCTCGCCGGCCATGAAGCGGAAGTTCCACCCGGTCCATTTCCCCTTGAGCTCACACACGGGGGTATCGCTCGCGTCGCGCACCGTGAACGCGCCGCCAATCGAGAAGAATTTCTGCTTGAAGCCGCCGATACGCTGGTTGTTCTCGTCGAGCACGTCGACCGTTGAGAGCAAGATAGAAATCCCCCGAGTTATCCGGACAACCTGGCGGCCGTCGGGCGTCTGTACGCGGATGTCGAAGGGGGTCATCCGCTTGTAGTCGGTGAACCGGAGCAGCTTGGTGAATAGCCCTAGGTCGGGCTCACGGCACTCCATCACCAACCCGCCGGTGGCCGGGTCGTAGATATCGTAGTTGTTGGCCGCCTTGAACATGCCCACGTGCTCTTTGACGAGCAGCAGGTTGAGGCTGAGCGGGTCGGTCATGCCGTGTTCCCTGTGTTTGGTCGAGCGTTAGGAGACGACGCGAGCATAACAGATGACCGCATCGTTCCGCCACTTTCTGAGGGGAACAAACAGCACGCGGACCGGCGGGCAGAAGCGGTCCGGCTGATCAACCGGCCCGCGGGCCGTTGAGGCATGCCCACGAGAGCGTGGGCATGCGCCGCGGCTGCTGCCACAAAAAAAGCCGGGGACCAAGGTCCCCGGCTCGTGGGTTTCGCTTGTCGCTGAGCGGTCTGCCTAGCGGGCGACGGCCAGCTTCTTCTCGCCGAGCAGGCGCAGGTAGTCGGCGACGATCGACATCGCCTCCTTGTTGTAGTGCTCCTCCATGTCGAACACCGGGCGGTCGGTGTCGGTCGCCTTCTCGAAGGTCTCTTCCTGCTCCTTGTCGGCGTCCAGCTCTTCCTTCTCGGCCAGGTACTGCTCGAGGTTCAGCGTGACAGTCTTCTTGTCCTTCTGCTCCTCGTAGCGGTTAATCTGCTTGAGGTCCTTCTGGAAGTCGGCCGACTGCGAGATGCGGTCGGCGGACAGCCGTTGCAGCTCGGCCTTGATGCCGCCGTTGACCATGCCGAAGCGGTCGTGCCGCATCTCTTTGACCTGGTCGAAGGAGAGGGCGTAGTCGAGGTCACGCTCGGAGATCCCCTCGATGTGCTGCGTCAGCGCCGGGATCACCACGTCGGACACGACGCCGCGGTTCTGGGTGCTGTCGCCGCCGGGGCGGTAGAACTGCTGGATGGTCAGCTTGAGGGCGCCCCAGTTCTTGCTGGTCTGCCGGCCGAACAGCAGCTCGGCCAGGTTGAACAGCTGCTGCACGGTGCCCTTGCCGTGGGTCGACTCGTCGCCGACGACGATGCCGCGGCCGTAGTCCTGGATGGCGCCGGCGAAGATCTCGCTGGCCGACGCGCTGAACTTGTTGGTCATCACCATCAGCGGGCCGCTCCACAGCATGCCGGGGTCGTCGTCGGCGTGCGGGATGCTGCGTCCGTCCGGACCCTTCACCTGGACCACGGGGCCGCGGTCGATGAACAGGCCGGTCATCGCGACCGACTCCTGCAGCGAGCCGCCGCCGTTGAACCGCAGGTCGACGACCACGGCGTCGACGCCCTGATCGTTGAAGCCGCTCAAGAGCCGCGCGACGTCGCGGGTGGTGCTGCGGTAGTTGGGCAGGCCGCGGCGGGCGCCCTCCATGTCCATGTAGAAGCTGGGCAGCGCGACAACGCCGATCTTGTAGGGCTGGCCGCTGGGCTTGCGGCCCCAGTTGATGACGGCGCCGCGGGCCTCTTGGTTCTTGAGCTCGACGCGGTCGCGGATGATCTCGTAGACCTTCAGCTCCTTGGGGTTGTCGGCCGGCTTCACCTCGAGCCGGACCACGGTGCCCTGCTTGCCGCGGATCAGCTTGACCACGTTGCGCAGCTTCATGTCGACAATGTCGTCCATGGGGCCGGTTGCGCCCTGGCCGACGCTGACGATGATGTCGCCCTCCTTGAGGCGGCCGTCCTCGTCGGCGGCTCCGCCGGCGATGATCTCCTGGACGGTGGTGTAGCCGTCCTCGCTGCGGAGCGCGGCGCCGATGCCGTCGAGCTCCAGCCGCATCGCGATGTCGAAGTCCTCAAGGGTCGACTTCGACATGTAGCTGGAGTGCGGGTCGAAGGCCGAGGTCATCGAGGTCAGGAACAGCTCGAGCAGCTCGTCGTCGTCGGTCTCGTCCCAACGCTTGCGGACGCTGTTGTAACGCTTGCGGAGCTTCTCCTTGGCCTCGTCTGTCTCTTTGCCGTCGGCGAGCTGCACGACCATGTCGAACTTGACCCGCTTGCGCCACCGCTCGACCGCCTCGTCGACCGACTTGGGGTAGGTGGTGTCGTCACGCTCGCGGATCATCGACTCGTCGACCGTGAAGTCGTGCGGGGCGTCGATCTGCTCGAGCGCGGTCTGGGTGCGTTCCTCGACGCGGGCGAGGAAGCGGGAGAAGATTGTGTAGGCGAACGACACGTCGTTGTTGTTGAGCATGTCGTCAACACGGTGCCGGTTCTGCTGGAACTCGTCGATGTCCGACTGCAGGAAGTACAGCTTCCACGGGTCGAGCGACTTGAGGAACGAGTCGAGGCACCGCTCGCTGACCGTGTCGTCGACGCGCTGGCCGGTGAGGTGCCAGGCCTCCATCCGGACCCGCACGACCTTGGTGATCTGGCGGTCCTGCAGGTCCGGCGCCTTGGGCCGGGCCGAGGCCGGGGCCGCCAGCAGCAGGACCGGAAGCATCAAGGCCGAGAGCAGCGCCCAGGCCCGCGGGCCTGCGGCCCGGGAACACAGCCGCGGGCGAGCGTGAGGGGAGCGCGTGCAGACAAGCGGCATAGGGAAATCTCCGTCTTCGGAATGTTCTGTCGCGGAACGATAAGGGGAACACCATGCCGGCGGCAATAGCGCCCGCCGCGGGGAGGCCGCGGGCAGCGATCAGGCCAGAGGCCAGTCGCAGATTGCCACAGGCCGGTCGCTGATTGCCAGAGGCCGGCCGCTAGTTGGTTGTCGCTGATTGCCTGTCGTTAGGGCCGCTGACTCTCACAGCGGCCCCGGGCGAACCCCGAATCTCTTCCTAACTGTCCTTGTTGAAACAACTTACCCATCGTACCGGTCTGGTAGAAATGAGGCAATATTGAGTGCGAGGGGCGACTGGGCTCGCCTGTGGTGATTGCCGGACCGGGGGCTTACCCATTGTTACGCAGCGGGACGAGCGGGGGTTCAGAGGCGCGATTCAACGCCCCTGGCGACGGAACAGCCGCCACCGCCGCTCGGTTTCGGGCGCGTCGCCTGCATCGCCAAAGTCCTCCAGCTCGGTCACGACCCAGCGGACACGCCGCCCGCTGGCGTCGCGTTCGGTGGACGAGGCCTGCACCAGCCCGCCGGGGGCGAGGCCGCAGAGCAGCTCGGTGCGCTCGATCTGATTGGCTCCTGCGGTCGCCCGGACCTGCTGGCGGTAGCCGGCGACCATCCCCCCCTCGAGCAGGATCGGGACGTCCACGGCCAGCACGCTGGTGACCTCGCCCGTCAGGTCCGAGGCCGAGCTGCCGTCCGGCGCGGCCACCTCGCGACGCATCAGGTAGGGGGGGAATTCGGGGGCGTAGAAGAGGGTCTCGATGCGCCGCTGCGGGCCCTCGCCGTAGGTGAGTTCCCACTGCTGGCAGGGGATGGTCTTGCCGCCGAGGCTGATGTCGACCGCCGGGTGCTCGACCGCGATCGGCGACTGGCTGGTGTGGTCGGTCAGCAGGCTGCGGCGGGTCACCTGCGTGGCCCCGCGGAGACGCTTGCCGCCGACCTCCACGACCGAGGTGGTCTCGAGCGTGTAGCTCTCATCGGTGATCTCCGACAGCTTATCGGTGTGCAGGGTCTCGCTGCGGGTAAGGAAGCGGCCGCTCTCGTCGAAGGTCTCGGTGACGGTGCGGAGCGTCCGCCAGGCGCCGACGTCGAAGCGGCCCCACGGGTGGCTCTCGACGGGCAGCTGCAGCGAGTCGGGCGCGGGGGGGAGCTCGGGGGCCGAAACGGTCGCGACTGCCTTCTCGGCGGTGAACGGCTGGGCGGAGTCGGTGATCGACTCGTCGACTGGGGGGGCGATGGGGGGCTGGGAGGCCGCCGGGCCCACCAGCGCCACGGCGACCGCGCACAGGGCGCCAAGCGTCGTTCCGAGGACGCGCAGAACGCGGGCACGCAGGGCTGGCCGGACGTAGGGCGGGGGGAGGCGGAGCATCGGGTTTACTTACGGAAAGGGCCCCGCCGGGGGTCGGCGGGCTTCGACAAGTATAGAACCGGGAGCTGGGCTAAACGACCGGCGGCTGGTCGCTTTGCTCGTCAGAACCGGCAGAATCGTTCCCCTCGAACGCCGCGACCAGGTCGAGGTCTTGGCGGGCGAACACCGTGCGGAGGTTCAGCAGAAGCGAATCTCCTTCGACTTCCGCCGCCACCGCGGGGGACCTCTCGAGCAGACGGCGCGACAACGCCTCGGCAGTGCTCTCGGTTGGCCGGACGCGGATGCCCCAGGACGGCAGGCAGATCGGCAGCCCGCCGATCGGCGACCCGGCGAGCTCGACCGCCTCGGCCGAGTACTGCGGCGCGGCGTCCAGCTGCGGCGCCAGCCGCTCGGCGCGGCTCTTCAGGTTGTCGATCGGCGCAGTGACCAGCGAGAGCACCGGGACGCTCAGCTCGGCCCGCTCGGGGGTGGCGTGCAGCTGAAGCGTGGCGGCCAGCGCGCCGGCCTGCCGCCCGGTCGCCCGGCAGGTCGCGAGCAGCGGCGATCCGAGCAGCCGCTCGACGGCGGCCGTGGCTCCAACCGCGATGCCGCACTCCGGGCCGCCGATCAGGCCGTCGCCGCGGGCGAGCACGAGGTCGGCGCCCGTGTGGATCGCCTCCTGCAACGAGGGGAGCAGGGGCTCCAGCCCGGCGAGCGGCCTGAGGGCGGCTCCGCCGAGCTCGACGACCACGCTGCCGCCGCTCCGCTTGGCGGTCTGAACGAGCTCTTCCAGGGCGGGGCGGCAGGCCGACAGCGGGTTCACCGTGCTGCCCATCCGCAGCACGGTGGCCGGGCGGCCGTCGAGGGCGCGTTCGTAGTCGTTCGCGTTCACGCTGTCGGCGGCGCCAACCTCTAGCAGGCTGACATTGGCCGCGGTCGCCAGGTCGGTCAGCCGGCAGGGGGCGTCGATCGTGCCGACCTCGCCACGGGCAATCACCACGCTGTTGTTGGACGTTTGGGTGCGGAGGGCGAGCTCGATGGCGGCGGGGTGCGAAGAGAAGACCGCCGCGGCCTCGGCGCCGGTCAGCTCGCACAGCAGACGGCAGGCGTCCTGATCGGCGTGGCCATTGCTGAGCCCGCCGTCGCCGACACTAAGGGTGAAGTCCTGCGCGGTGAGCAGCATCCGCTCGACCGCGGCCTCTGGCAGCGGCGATGAGACCCACGGCGAGCCACGGAACCGACCAGTGGCGTTGATTGCCCCGCCGACCTTGAACGAGTCGGCGCCCGACAGGTAGCGGCTGACCCGCTCGGCGAGCTCCGAAAATGAGGGGACGTTGGCCTCCTCGGCGCGGTGCGCGAGGTCTGCGCGGACGTCGTCCAAGAAGGTCCGCACCTGCGCAGTGACCACGTTCGGGTGCAGCCGATCGACGACCGACTTCACCCGCGGGTTTTCTAGCAGCTCTGCCGCAGTAGGGAGTTTTTTCCAGAGGTCCGAGGTCTTCATGCCTGCCCGCTTGAGGTCGAAATCATTTAGAATTGGGTCTTCTACCATTAGACAACCCCGCCGGCGGCGCGGAAACCCGCCCGGCGCCCTCCCCTGCCCCATTGCCAGCCTGTTGATGACCGATTCAGACCCGCCGGAGCCGCTTGTCCAGCTGCAGGACGTGGGGGTCCGGTACCCGACAGGCACCCACGCCCTGGTCGGGTTATCACTGGACATCCAGCCGGGCGAGTTCGTCAGCCTGCTGGGGCCGTCGGGCTGCGGCAAGAGCACCGTGCTGCGGTTAGTCGGGGGCTTAACTAAGGCGACCAGCGGCCGTGTCCGGCGGGCATGGGACGGTGGGCCGTCGCAAGACGCCCCCGTCGGGTGCGTGTTCCAGGAGCCAACGCTGCTCCCCTGGAGCACGGTCTGGAACAACGTCTACCTGCCGCTGCGGCTGCAGTCGCAACGCCGCAAGTCGGCCCGCCAGCGGGTCGACGAGGCGCTCGCGCTGGTTGGGCTCACGGAATTCGCCAAGGCCTACCCACGCGAGCTCAGCGGCGGCATGAAGATGCGGGCCGCGCTCGCCCGGGCGCTGGTGACCCGTCCGCGGCTGTTGATGCTCGACGAGCCGTTCGCCGCGCTCGACGAGATCACTCGGTTCCGCCTGAACGACGACCTCTTGAGGCTGTGGAGTGAGCGCGAGATGACCGCGCTGTTTGTTACCCACAGCGTGTACGAGTCGGTCTACCTGTCGACCCGGGTGCTGGTGCTGAGCGAACGCCCGGGCCGCGTTGTCGACGATATCACGGTCGACCTGCCGGGGCCGCGCGACGAGTCGGTGCGTTCGACCAGCCGATACCTCGAGCTCTGCGCCCGCGCGTCCGATGCGCTGCACCACGCCATGGGCGAGGCCCCCACCGCGAAAGGGGCCGCGTCATGAGCTACGCAGCAAGCAACAACGGTCCGCACTGGAGTCGCCGCGTGCTGCGGCTGGCGGCGCCGCTGGCGCTCGGCGCCGTCGTGTTGGCGGCGTGGGAGATCGTGGTGCGGGTCAAGGAGATCTCGCCCTACTTGTTGCCGACGCCGTCGGGCATCGCGCAGGCGATGTGGGAGCACCGCGAGCCGCTGCTGGCCGCGTGGGGCGTGACGCTCACGACAATGCTCATTGCGCTGGCGGCCGCCGTGTTGGGCGGAGTGCTGCTGGCCGCGTTGTTCTCGACCTCACGCGTGCTGGAACTGAGCCTGTTCCCGTACGCCGTGACCCTGCAGGTGACGCCGCTGCTGGCGATTGCGCCGCTGCTGCTGATCTGGATCCATGAGCCGCGGTGGGTGATGCTGCTGTGCGCGTGGATCGTGGCATTCTTCCCGATCCTGTCGGGCACGGCGGTGGGGCTCCGCGCCGCGGACGCCGGGCACGAGGACCTGTTCCGGCTGTACGGCGCCTCGCGGTGGCAGCGGCTGCGGCTGCTCCTGGCGCCGACCGCCCTGCCCTACTTCCTGGCTGGGCTGCGGGTGTCGGTGAACCTGGCCCTGGTGGGCGCCGTGGTGGCCGAGTTCGTCACCGCCGCCGCGGTCGAGCACCCCGGTCTGGCGACCATTATTTTCGAAGCCCAGTACCGCTCCGACACCGAACGGGCGTTCGCGGCGCTGGCGATCATCTCGCTGACAGGCGTGGTGTTCTACTTCGCCACGCACCTGCTGAGCGGCTGGCTGCTGTCGAGCCGGCAGGAACGGCGCGTCTCCTCGCGAGAGGGCGGGTCGGTCGCGGGGTAATCGTCAGCCGCGGTGGCCTCTGCTAGAGTGAGGGCATGCAACGCACCCTCTGCCTCATTGTATTGCTGGCGGCCTCCCCCGCGGCGGCGCTCGAGAACGTCACGCTGGCGCTCAACTGGAAGGCCCAGCCCGAACTGGGCGGGTTCTACCAAGCCCTGGCCGACGGAACGTACCGCGATGCCGGTTTCGACGTGAAGATCCGTCAGGGCGGGCCTCAGATCAACAACCGGCCGCTGCTGGCCGCCGGCCGCGTCGACTTCCTAATCGGCACCAACCTGCTGCAGGCGTTCGACGCCGTCAAGCAGCAGACGCCCACCCGGGTGGTGGCCGCGATGCTGCAGAAGGACCCGCAGTGCCTAATCGCCCACCGCGGCCAGGGTTACGATCAGTGGTCGGACCTGACCAAGGCGCCGCTGTTGATGGCGGCGACCGGCCGCTACAGCTTCTTCCTGTGGATGGAGGCCGCCCACGGCTTCCAGAAACGGAACCTGCGGCCCTACAACCACAGCCTCGCGCCGTTCCTCGCGAACAAGACTTGGATCCAGCAGGGCTACGCCACGGCCGAGCCGATGCGCGTCGAGGAGGCGACCGGCGAGGCGCCGCTCGTGTTCCTGCTGGCCGACCACGGTTGGGACAGCTACTCCACCGTGATCGAGGCCCCGCAGGCCGCAATCGACCGCCAGCCCGAACGTGTCCAGCGGTTTGTCGACGCCTCGATCAGGGGCTGGTACGACTACCTGTACGGAGACAATCGAGCGGCAAACGAGCTGATCAAGCGTGACAACGGCGCGATGACCGACGCTCAGATCGCCTTCTCGCTTAAGCAGATGAAGGCCCAGGGCCTCGTCGACTCGGGCGAAGCGGTCGAGAACGGCATAGGCGCCATGCGGCTCGAGCGGGTCCGCCGTTTCTACCAGAAGATGGTTGACTCGGGCCTGCTTAAGGCCGGGGAGATCGACCCCGACGACGCTGTCACGCTACAATTCGTCAACCAAGGCGTGGGGCTCGACCTGCGTCCCAGGGTTGCAGGCGACCAACGGGCTGCCGGCGACAAATAGCCGATCGGCGGCCGGTTATCATTCCCTTGCGTATTCGATTTTTTTAAAGGACAGGCGATGAAGCATCTGAAGCACGCGAACCTCGAACAGGCGGTTTCTTCGGTGGTCGCGGCCCTGGTGGCGATGGCCCTCACCGGCTGCCCCGGGCCCGTCAGCACGCCGGAGGGCGACGCGGCTGCCCACGCCGACCACGACCACGGCGATGGCCACGAGCACGCCACGACCCTGGTGGGCGCATACGAGGAACTGGAGCACATGGCCGCGGATATCAAGTCGTCGTTCCAGGCCGACAAGCCCGGTGACGCGCACGACGCAATGCACGAGATCGGCCACGTGATTCTTTCGATTCCCGCGTTGGCAGAAAAGGCGGGCGTCGGGTCGGCTGACGAGGTCAAGCAGGTTACCGACGACCTGATGGACGGCTTCGCCAAACTCGACGACGTGATGCACGGCGGCGACAAGGTCACCTGGGACGACGTCAGCGCGAAGATCGACGCCGCCATGCAGAAGCTCGAGGGCTGGCTCCCGGCCGACGCGCACGCCGATCACGATCACGACGGCGACGATCACGCCGACCACCAGCACTAGTTGGCCGCGGGCGTCCGGCCCGTCGCTGCGGAGGCGGAAGTTTGGGTCTCCGCGACTACTTCCGCGTAACGTACCCCACCAAGATTGCCCCCAGCAGCAGGCCGCCGCCGACCACCGCCAGTATCGGGATCGGCGCGGCCACCCGGTCCCACTGCTCGAGGCCGTGGCCCAGGTTGGCGCCGAACACCGCGCACAGCGTCAAGAGCGGGAAGGTCAACGCGGCGAGCACGTTCAGCCGGTGCGCGGCCTTGGCCTGCCGCCGGCTCGAATCGGCCTGCTCCTCGGCCCGGCGGGCGATCACGAAGTCAAGTGTGTTGCGGGCGTCGGCCTGCAGCAGCTCGGCCCGCCGCGACGCCGCGTACGCGCGGTCACGGAGCAGGATCAGTTCGCGCACCTCGGGCAGCTCCTCACGGGCCTGCTGCAACGCCTGGTGCAGGTTGTGCGAAGCCCGCACCAGCGGGTTGAGCAGCGTCAGCAGGTCGAAGTACTCGGCGGCCGACTGCGCAAGGTCCTCGTCGGCGTCGATCCGGTCAAGCAGCTTGTCGTACTCGTCGATCAGCTCGCCGACCGGCGACTCGCCGTGCCGCAGCGACTTGGGCCGCCACTCGCCCTCGGGGCTGCGCCAGATCAGCCGGCCCTCGCGTTCGTCCTGATCGGGGAGCGGCGGGGAGTGCAGCACCAGCAGCAGGTGGCCGTCGTGCACCATCGCCCGCTGGCGGCCGACCTGGTCGCCGACGCGGTTGCGGATGACCTCGGGGAGCGTCCACTGCTGCGGGATGAGCGGCGTGTCTGCCATGGTTACTCGTTGGGGAGGAGAGAACCGGTGTCCGACAAGAGTGGTTCGCCGGGCCGTGCCGTTGCTTGGGTGAAGATTAGGTGAAGCCCGTTAACGACTAATCCAGTAGAACGTCGTGCCGGCCTCGTCGACCTTCACCTCGCCGTGCAGCCGGGCCTGGAACAGCAGCCTGCTGAGGATGCGGTAGTACGGCATGTTAGCGGCTGGCAGCTTGGCCTCCACCTCCGCCGGGTTGATCCGCTTGGCGGCCATCGCCGCGTGGTCCCACAGCACCGGCATCTCGATCCGCGGCGCGATGGCGTCGATCGCCTCCTGCAGCGAGAAGCCTTCGATCTCGACGTTGATCTTCTCGAACATTTTCGGCGCCAGCTCGGTGCCGCGCGCCTTGGTCGGCCAGCCGATGGGCCACGCCTCGTCGGCGTCGGCGGCGAGCTTGATCGCCACCCGGACCGGCCTGCCGCGGGGTTTCTCGGGCGCCAGCGCCAGCCCCTCGGCCTTGAGCGCGATCGCCAGCCCGCAGCCGTACGACAGCGTCTGCAGCTCGTCGCGGCACGGCAGCCGCTTGAAGGTCGCGGCGACGAGCGGGTCGACCTCGATGTCGAGTCCGGTGTCGCGGCTTAGTTGGTTGGTCAGCTCCGCCAGCGGCTTGCCCGCGGTAGAGAACGTGATCGGCTTGCCGAGCTTGGTGAAGGCGTCCTCGAACTGCTCTTTGGTCAGGCCGAACTGGCCCCGCGCGGCGGTCATCGCCTGGCCGCCGTCGGCCAGCACGCGGTCGAGGTAGTCCTTCAGGGCCGCGGTCTGACTCATCGTGAACGAGGATCCGGGGAGCACGAGCTTGCCACCCGAATTCAGCACCCCAGTGATCTGGTAGTGCGTGCCGGAGCCGAGCGTCGACTCCTCGATGGCGGCCTGATCCCCCGAACGGCCGCCGCGGATCCGCACATTGGTGATGCCGGCCTCGGCCAGGCGTCGACCCCACTGCTGCGGCGCGGTGATCGCGGCCCGGTCGCCAGTGACGATAGTGAGCGAGTACGAGTCCGCGAGGGCAATTGTATTAGCAATTACCAAGACGGCTACCGGCATGATGATTCGAGTAATCATGCAGAAAGTCTAGCACACGGTCGCGATACTGCTTCTGCCGAGGATTCCGCAGCGCTACGAGTCAAACGTCAGCTGCACGACCTCTTGGTCGGGGTCGATCATCGAGGGCCCCACGTTCACGTTCACCTGGCCGCCGTCCGGCAGGCCGACCGCCTCGCCGTCTTTGAGGACCGCGCCCTTCTCGAGCACGTAGTGCGCCAGGTTGTAAGCCGTGCCTGCCAGCCGCTGGGAGTCGCCGTCGTAGTAGGGCGCCTCGAACTCGCGGTGCCCGAGCGCCTCGAGCCCGGTGGTGAACAGCGACAGCGCCTCGGAGTCCTCGTGCTGAGCGACGCGGAAGTCGACCCACAGGTGCAGCGGCAGGTCCTCGGGCGTGATCACCGAGGCGAGCTTCGCGAAGTCCTCGGTGCGGTGCACCTGGCCGCTCGGTCCCCACACGATGCCGGTGCCGTCGGCCGCGGTCGCCAGCGCCGCCGTCAGCCGCGTCATCCGCGTGGCGGTGTGGATCGGCTTCTTGTCGTCGTCCAGCAGCGTGAGGAACAGGTGGTGGGTATGCGGACGCAGGTCCTCTTCGGCCTCCGGCCAGTACCACGCGGTCGCGCACGGGCCCTCGAGCCGCTCCCACGGGATCGGGCGGTCGACCAGCGTGTAGTTGCCGTTGATCGAACCCCAGCGGAAAGTCACGCTGCGCTCGCTCTCGCTGGTGAGTTCTGGGGGCGCCTGTTCCGAGAAGTCACGCGAAAGAATCTCGCAGACCTGCTCGAGGTCCGGCAGTCGTTCCGCCGGCAGGGTGACCAGCGCGAGCCAAGGGGAGCCTGGGTGCATGGTGCTCATTCGTCCAAACTTAGTCGTCGTTGAATCTCAGTCGTTGCTTCGCACGGCCTCGACCACCCGCGCGTGACCCGCCAGGTCGCGGACGGTCGGCCGGCGTTCGAGTCGTGGGGTCTGGTCGATAAGCTCCTCCACCCGCGGGGCGATCATCGGGCTGATTTCCATCAGCAACGACCCGCCCGGCTTGAGGTGGTGGGCGGCGGCGGGCAGGAGCCGCTCGATGACATCGGTCCCCGCGGCGCCGCCGTGCAGCGCCAGGTGCGGCTCGTAGTCGCGGACGTCCGTGTCGAGCTCCTGCATCTCGTCGGTGGTGATGTACGGCGGGTTGCTGACGATGTAGTCGAGCCGCATGTCGGGCTTGTTCGCGGGGAACAGGTCGGCCTCGACAAAGTAGACGCGGTCGTTGACCTTGTGCCGCTCGGCGTTGCGCTTGGCGACCGCCAGCGCGGCGGGGCTGAGGTCGATCGCCAGGACGTCGGCGTTGGGGATGTACTTGGCGGCGCAGACCGCCAGGATGCCGCTGCCGGTCCCGACGTCGGCGATCTTCAGACGGTTGTCGCTCGCGGGCCGCTCCTTCACACGGTCGGTCAGCGTCACGACGATCAGCTCGCTCTCGGGCCGGGGAATGAGCACGTCGGGCGTGACCTCGAACGGCAGCGAGTAGAACTCGCGGCTGCCGACCAGGTAGGCGACCGGCTCGCCCTCGCCGCGACGCTTGACGAGCGCCTTGAACTTGTCGCGGGTGTCGGCGGGCGGGACCTCGTCGAACGAGGCGTAGAGCATGATCCGCTCGCGGCCCAGCGAGTGGGCCAGCAGCACCTCGGCGTCGAGCCGCGCGGAGTCCGACTCGACCTTGGCGAAGTGGTCGGTGGTCCAGCTGAGCAGGCGGCCGATGGTCCAGGGGGCGTCGGGCATGGCTTCGCAAAGGGGAAAGGGGAATGCCGAAAGGCGAACCAAGGCGCCAAGACCAGCTGGTCGGCTCTCCCCATTCGCCTTTTCCCTTTCGTCAGTCCAGCCCTCCCATTTGATCGCGTTGCTGCTGCCGTTCGTAGTCGATCAGCCCGTCGGTGACCGGCTGCAGGTCGCCGGCGATGATCTGGTCGAGCTTGTGGAGGGACAGGCCGATGCGGTGGTCGGTCAGGCGGTTCTGGGGGAAGTTGTAGGTGCGGATCCGCTGGCTGCGGTCGCCGGAGCCGACCAGGCTCTTCCGCTCGTCCGACCGCTTCTTGTCCTCTTCCTGCTTACGGTGGTCGTAGATGCGGCTCTTGAGGACGCGGAGCGCCTTGGCGAGGTTCTTGTGCTGCGACTTCTCGTCCTGGCACTGCACAACAATGCCGGTCTCGAGGTGCGTGAGCCGCACGGCCGATTCGGTCTTATTGACGTGCTGGCCGCCCGGGCCGCTGGCGCAGAATTTGTCGAGCCGGTAGTCCTCGGGGGTCAGCGTCACCTCGACCTCCTCCGGCTCGGCCATCACCGCGACCGTGGCGGCCGAGGTGTGCACGCGGCCCTGGGTCTCTGTCTCGGGGACGCGCTGCACGCGGTGCCCGCCCGACTCGTACATCAGCTCGCGGTAAACACCTTCGCCTTCGAGCGACAGGCTGATCTCCTTGAAGCCGCCCAGCTCGGTGGCGCTGGCGTCCATGACCTCCATCTTCCAGCCCTTCGCCTCGGCGTGCCGCTTGTACATCTCGTACAGGTCACGCGCGAAGAGGGCGGCCTCGTCGCCGCCGGTGCCGGCCCGGATCTCCATGATGCAGCGGGCGCGGTTGGCGTCCTCGCCGCCGATGGTCATGCCGAGCAGCTCGTCCCACAGCCCTTCACGTTCTCCGATCAGCTCGGGCAGCTCGGCCTCGGCCAGCTCCCGCATGTCGGAGTCGTCGCCGTCGGCCATCTCGCGGGCCTCGGCGATCTGCCTGGCGATGTCCTTGAAGTGCCGGTACCTGCCGGCCAGCCTGGCGAGCGAGCCGTGCTCGCGCGCGGTCGCCGACATGCGGCTGGAGTCCGCCTGCACGGCGGGGTCCATCATGTCGCGTTCTAGCTGCTCGAAGCGCGCCAGTTTAGAGTCGAGGAGGTCGCGCATGGGTGAGGGGAGGGAGTCGGAAGGCAGGGGGCAGGGACGTCAGCCGCCGGCCGCCAGCTACTTCTTCCCCTTTTTGCCCAGGCTGGCGTAGCCGGCCCCGGCGAACTTCTTCTTGAACTTGTCGATCCGGCCCGCGGTGTCCACGAACTTGATCTTGCCGGTGAAGAAGGGGTGGCACGCGCTGCAGATGTCCACCTTCAGCTCGCTGCGGACGCTCCGCGTTGTGAACGTGTTGCCGCAACCGCAGTGAACTTCCGTGTCCTGGTAGTTGGGGTGGATGCCGTCTTTCATCGTGCTCGCCCTGAGACTTGCTGTGCCTATGCCGCGGTCCGCTGGGATTGGTATCGCCCGGCGGGGTGCGTGGGATTGGAAGAATCCTTAAGAATACCGCTCTACAGCGGCTCACTCAAGCCCAACGCCCCACCGAGCAGAGGGATTTCTCGGGGCGACCTGTGCACGGCAGCGGATGCGGGTTATAGAAATAGCAGGATTTTTCGCCGTTCACGCAGTCCGCCACACCGATGGATAGCCCCGAAAACACCAGGAAACCGACGGCAACGGGCCGGGCGGGGGACGCCGCGGGCGACCCTTTTGACCCTGCCGGCTACATCCGCGCCGCGGACGGGGCGCCGGTTCTGCTATGGGCGAGCGGGCAGGATTGGACCCAGCGGCGGCTCAACCGCTACGCCCGACAGCGTTTTTTGGACGCCGGCGCAGCCGAGCAGTGGACCTGGACCGAAGCCGTGCAGCAGGGGTCTGCTGCCCGCGTTGGCCGCCAGATTGAGGACGCCTACCAGGCAGGCGAGCCGTTCTGCCTGCTTTACACCGCCGAGCTGGGCGGGACGCGTTTCGTGGTCGCCGACCGGGGCGAGCCGCGTCGCGATTCCGCCGGAAAGCTGGCCGGGTACGCAGGCTCCTGGGCCGTTGTCGATGAGCCCGACCGTCCGGCTGCGGACGACGATTCCGCCCAGTCGCTCGTCCCCTTGCTTGGTCTGCGGAGGGACGAAGCCTCCTACGGTGAGCTGATCACCGACCTAAACGGCCAAGTGGTCGCGGCCAGCCAGGTCATGGAGCGGTTGCTCGGCTACACCGAGCAGGAGCTGGCGGAGCGGACCCTGATCGATCTGGCTCACGCCCAGGATCGCCATTCGCCGCCGGCCCCCATTGGTCCGCTGACGTCCCGGGCGTGCGAGCGACGCTACCTTAAGAAGGACGGCGGTGTGCTGTGGAGCCGCACGTCGGTTGAGACGATCCAAGACGCGGCCGGCCAGCTCTGCGGTTACCGGGTCGAGGTGCACGATGTGTCGGCAGAGAAGCAGACCGAACGGGATCACCTAGACAGCCTGCAGCGGCTGACAATTGCTCAGCGGGCCGGCGGCGCCGGGGTGTTTGAGTGGCTCATACTCGAGAACCGGGTCTACTGGTCCCCCGAGCTCGAGGAGCTCTACGGGATTGAGCCGGGCCGGTTCGGCGGGACCTTCGACGACTGGGCGAAGCGGGTGCTGCCGGAAGATAGCGAGAAGATCCGCCAGAACGTCGCCGAGTGGATGCAGCAGCGACGCGAGGACTGCGCGTACGAGTTCCGCGCGATCCTGCCCGATGGATCGCACCGCTGGATGTCGGGGCACGCCAGGTTCTTCTACCGTGAGGACGGAACACCCGAGCGGATGATCGGCGTCAACGTCCGGATGGACTTGCTGAAGTCGGTGCAGCAGGCGCTGGAAGAGAGCGAGGAGCGGTTCCGGGCGCTCGCGGACCATATGTCGCAGCTGGCGTGGATGGCCGACTCAGAGGGGTACATCTTCTGGTACAACCGCCGCTGGTACGAGTACACCGGCACGACCCTCGAAGAGATGCAGGGTTGGGGGTGGAAGAAGGTGCACCACCCGGACCACGTCGACCGCGTGGCAGAGAAGATCCAGAAATGCTGGGACAGCGGCGAGGTCTGGGAGGACACCTTTCCCCTGCGGGGCCGCGACGGCCGCTACCGCTGGTTCCTCTCGCGGGCGATGCCGATGCGAGACGCCCAGGGCGAGATCGTCCGGTGGCTCGGCACCAACACCGACATCACCGACCAACGCGACGCCGAGGAGGCCCTCCGCGAGGCCGACAGCAAGAAGAACGAGTTCCTCGCCATGCTCGCCCACGAGCTCCGCAACCCGCTGGCGCCTATCCGCAGCGGGCTCGACCTGCTGCTGCTCGGCGTGAATACGCCGGAGCAGTCGCGGGCGCTGGAGATCATGCGGCGGCAGACCTCGCAGCTGACCCGCTTGATCGACGACTTGCTGGACGTGTCGCGGGTGATGCGGGGCAAGATCACGCTGCAGAAGGCCCCGGTCGAAGTGAGGCAGGTGATCACGCAGGCGGTCGAGGCCTGCCGGCCGTTCCTCGACGACCGCCGGCACGAGTTCCGCCTGGTCGAGCACCCCGAGCCGATCTGGCTCGACGCCGACGCCGCCCGCCTGGCGCAGGTGCTCGGCAATCTGCTGAACAACGCCGCCAAGTACACCGAGGACTGCGGTCGGGTCACGCTCACGACTTCGGCCGCCGGGGACAAAGCGGTGATCGAGGTCGCGGACACGGGCATCGGGATCGAGCCGTCGCTGCTGCCGGACGTGTTTGAGCTGTTCACGCAATCGACCCGTTCGCTCGATCGGTCGCAGGGGGGGCTCGGCATCGGCCTGACAGTCGTCGAGCAGATGATCCGCCTGCACGACGGGTCCGTGACGGTCGCCAGCGAGGGCCTGGGGCACGGCAGCACGTTCACGGTGACACTGCCGACCATCGCGGCCCCGACGGGCGTGTCCGCCGCGTCGTGGTCGCCCGACGCGTCAGAGGTCAGCCGGCCCCGCAAGATCCTGATTGTGGACGACAACCAGAGCGCGGCGTACCTGCTGTCCCGGCTGCTCGGCAAGCTGGGCGAGTTTGAGATCGAGACCGCCGCCGACGGCCCCGAGGCGCTCGCGGCCGCCGAGACTTTCGGCCCCGAGTTGGTGTTCCTCGACATCGGGCTGCCGAGGATGGACGGCTACGAGGTCGCCCGGCGGCTGCGGGAGCGGGGGGGCGAACGGCCCGCGATCGTCGCGCTATCGGGGTACAGTCGAGAGGCCCGCGACGATCCCGGCCGAGACGGCTGCTTTGATCGGCGGCTGGTGAAGCCCGCCGACATCGGCGCCCTCGAGAGGGTGCTCGCCGAACTTTAGAGCGCCGGCCTGCTCTACGCCGGCGGCTGCTCGGGGCCGGTCTTCCGCCGGTGGCGATCGACCACGACGGTGTCGATCAGCAGCTGAGCGAAGTGGTAAGTGATCAGCGGGAAGATTGTCATCGGGCCAAACTGCAACGCGACCCCGACCCCCACCGCCATCGACTTTTGGCTGCCGGCGATGGTGACCGCCAACGCGTCGGCCGGCCCCAGGCGGGCGGCCCAGCCGGCGGCGGCCGCCACCGCAAGCAGCACCATGTGCAGCACGATGATCATGCCGACCAGCAGCAGCCAATGGCCCGAGGTGGGGCGGAACTCGCTGCCGCGCATCGCGTTGCCGGCCTCGATGGCGCCGAGCAGGGCCATGAACAGCACGCCCCACTGGGCGATCAGGCTGAGCAACCGCTTCTGGCGATCGGCCCACGCCCCCACGCGCCGCGGCGCCCGGATCAGCTGACCGGCCACCATGGGCGCCGCGATGCCGAGGAGCAGCTTGATCATCAGCTCCCGCGGCTTGATGTCGACGGTCGCCCCCATCAGCAGGCCGGTCCAGAACGGCAGAACCAGGAAGCAAGAGAAGTTGGAGATCATGCTGGTCAGTGCGGCGGCCGCGTCGTTGCCGCCCCCGCGGCGGGTCCAGACGATCGCCGCGGCGATGGTGCACGGCACCGTCATCGCCACGACCAGTCCCTCCGCCAGCGGCGGCGGGAGCGGCCGGCCGATCAGCCAGCCCAGCGGCGGCGCCACGCCGGCGTTTACCAGCAACGCCAATCCGACCGCCAGCCAGCTGTCACGCGCCCGCAGCACCAGCCCAAAGTTGGTGGCGAGCGAGGTCGCCAGCATCACCACGCCGATCACGACCAGCTTCGGCGTCAGCCGCGGCAGGAACGCCAGCGGGCCGCACAGCGCGAGCCCCCCCAGCAGCAGCGTCATCAGCACGAACAGGAACCAGCGTTGAGCGAAGAAACGCCGCATCGGGGTCCTATTCTGCTGGCTGCGACCCGGCGCCGAGCAGCCGCGCCGCGCGGATCTGGTTGCCGAATCGTTGCGGCGATGTGTCTTCGCTGAGCAGCCTGGCGGCCTCTTCCCGTTGGCCGAGCGCCTCCAATGCCCGCGCCCTGCCGTAGCGGACCGCGTCGGCCAGGTGGGTGTTCTCGGGGGATTCGGTGTCGACCCGTTCGAACCACTGGGCCGCCTGCGTGTACTCGCCCTGATCGTGCTTCAGGACGCCCAGCCACAGCGTGGCGTCGGCCTTGTTGCGGTGGTAGATCCGCAGCCGCTCGGCGTTCAGCACGCGGGTGTCGAGCTTCTTCTCTGAGGGTCTGACCCGCGGGCTGAGGTAGAGCTGGGCGGCGGCGCGGTGGTCGTCGATTGGGTCGTGCAGGACGCCCTTCTTCTTGGCCTCGCGCTCGGTCTCGAGCATGCCGCGGATGTGCAGCATCCGCGCCTTCCAGAGCTGCGGCGTCCAGGCGAAGGGCTGCAGGTCGAGCGCCGCGGCGCTGCGGGTCTTCTCCGCCGCGACGCTGTCCGAGCCTGCGATGCGGAGCTCGCGTCGCAGGTTGGCAAGCGGGTGCGGCCACAGCCCGACCTCGTCGACTCCGGCCGCCTGCTGCAGCTGCTCGGCCGCCGCGTCGGCGTCGACGTGCAGCACGATCGCCGAGCTGCCGCTCTGCTGCTCCTGGAGCTGGGCGGCGCGGCTGCTCATGGTGAGCGGCTCCGACACCACCGCGAAGCTCGCCTGCGCGAGGGCGTCGGCCGACACCGGGTAGTCAGAGTCGGGGCGGTCGAAGCCCCGCAGTAGCGATGGGTCTTCTCGCAGGGACGACAGCGCAATCGGCTCGTCCGCTGGGGTTGTCAGCGCCAGGCCGAGCTGCGGGTCGAACAGGTACAGCTCGCCGTGATCGACCACGCCGCACCACAGCCATTCGTCGCTGCCCTCGCCGATTGGCAGGGTGACGACGCAGCAGTCGATCCGCTGCTGGCGGCAGAGCTGTGCGAACAGCCAGGCGCGCTGGGCCGCGCCGCCGCGACCGTAGAGGAGGGTCTCCCACGGGTGGTGGTTGCGGACACGGGGGCTGTCGGTCAGCGTGACGTTGCGGACTACCCAGTCGAACAGCCGGGTCGCACGGGGAAGCGGGTCGAAGGCGTCGCCGGCGGCCCACGAGCCGATGTCGCGGCACCAGGCGGCCTGCTGAATCAGCCGCCCCTCGTGGTCGGCAAAGGAGTTGCGGTTGAGGGCGTCGCCGCTGAGGTAGTCCTGCAGGACGGCGTCGTTACGGAGGGCCTCCGGCAGCGTCTCAACCCGCGCGGGAGGCTGCACGACGCTGTCGGCGGCCTTGGTGCGTGAGCGGAGCCAGCGGTTGAAGCTCTCGGTCAGGCGGGTGATCTCCTGGGCGTCGGGCGTCGGCTCCCAGCCGAGCGGCGGCTCGCCGTTCTTGGCGTACGCGCCCAACGCGCGGTTGATGGCCTTCATCCGCTCGTCCTTGACCCGCCAGATCTCGATGCGGGGCGGCCACGCAATTGTCGGCACGCTTTCGGCCAGGATGTTGAGCGGAAGGTTTTCGGCCGGGATCTTCACGCCGAACGCGGTGACCTTGCCGAGGTCCCGCAGGGTGTCCAGGCCGGCCATGCCGACCCCGGGCTGGTTGGCGAACACCTCTTCGGAGATCCACACGGTCAGGTCACGCGGCGGCCGCACGCTGTCAACAACCTGCAGGCGGCGGTCGCCCAGCACCTGGGCGACGACGAGGTCGGTCGCCTCGTGGCTCACCATCTGGGCGTCGATCTCGCCCGTAGCGTTCTGCCGTTCACGCGACTCGCTGTCGGGGAACATGTAAAGCTTGACGGTGTCGCCGGAAGAGACCCCCAGGTCTCGGAAGTTGGCGTTGCCGCTGGCGATTTCAAGCACGTTCCAGGGCGCCCCGGCGACCCCCTCGGGCTGCGTGACCGTGACGAGCACGTCTTGTCCGTTGCTGCTGAAGCGGGAGTCCAGCAGCACGGTCGGGGGGCTTAGCTCGAGCGGGAAGTTGTTTGGCAGGTTGTTTAGTTTCGCGAAGTCAGCCTCGAGCATCGCGGCGTCTTCGCGGGCCGAGCCGACGCCGCCGTCGCCGGCTGAGAAGCGGGACTCCACCCGCTTGCGGCAGCCAGAAACGCCCGCGGCCAACGCGGCGAGCATAAGCGTGCAGGTAAGCGTACGCAGAACAGCGTGAGATTTGGTATTCGCGTTCATCAGGAGTGGGCCGCCTCGCGGATCGCGAGGATGCGGCGGAGCAACGTGGGGATTTGATCGAGCGGGGCCATGTTCGCGCCGTCGCTGGGGGACTTGTCGGGCTCGGGGTGGGTCTCGAGGAACAGGGCGTCGACGCCAATGGCGACCGCGGCCTTGGCGAGCGGCTCGACCATCTCGCGGTTGCCGCCGGTCGCCCCGCCGAGCCCGCCCGGCTCCTGCACGCTGTGCGTGGCGTCGAACACCACCGGCACGCCGAGCTGACGCATCTGGACCAGGGCCCGCAGGTCGTTGACCAGCCGGCCGTAGCCAAAGAAGGTGCCGCGCTCGGTGAGCAGGATGTTCTCACAGCCCGAGCCGGCCAGTTTCGTCACGACGTGCTTCATGTCCCACGGCGCCATGAACTGGCCCTTCTTCACGTTGACCGCCTTGCCGGTCGCCGCGGCGGCGGTCAAGAGATCGGTCTGGCGGGCCAGGAACGCCGGCACCTGCAGCAGGTCACAGACCTGGCCGACCGCCGCTGCCTGGCTTGACTCGTGCAGATCGGTCGTGACCGGCAGCCCGGTCTGCGTGCGGACCTTCTCCAAGATCCGCAGGCCTTCCTCGAGGCCCGGGCCGCGGTAGGCGTCGAGGCTCGTGCGGTTGGCCTTGTCGAACGACGCCTTGAAAACCAGATTCAGCGGGAGCGGCAGATTCGACGACCGGGCCGCCTCGCGGAGCGACTCGGCGATGCGGAGCGTTAGCTCCTCGCTCTCGATGACGCAGGGGCCCGCGATCAGCAGCAGGGGCTGACCCTCGCCGCACTGGTAGGGGCCGATCGTGGCGGTAGAGTTGGGCACGGACGTTTTCGTTCGAGTGGAGGGTGCTGGGGGTACTAGTCGGGGAGGTCGAATCCTAGCCGAGTCGCCACGCTCGGCTTGACCACGCAGGTCAACCGACCGGGGATCGACCGCACCGTGACCGGCAGGAACCCGCCCGGGTCGCCGTCGAGTTGGTAGGGCGCCTCGACGCCGGGGTCGGCCTCGACCGCGAACTCTTGGCACCGCGCCATGGTCACGCTCGGCAGCCGCTGGTGCCGGCGGCGGAGCATGTGCCACAGGTACCACACCGCCGACGAGATATAGCCGCGGCTGAAGACGCACAGGTCGATCAGCCCGTCGATACCCGACGCCCCCGGGGCGATCGGCAACCCCTGAGCGTAGCGTGGCAGGTTCATGCCGAACAGCCACCGCCCGGTTGCCGAGGCCTCCTGCCGACTCTCTGGGTCATGCCAGGTCGTCCGCAGACTAGGGTAGTTGTAGATACGCAGCGCATCGATGGTCGGTTTGGCGTAAGCCAGGTGGGTGATGTTCCCGCGACGCGACTTGTGCAATTGGTGCACCACAAAAGCGTCGAGCCCGGCGCTGATCATCAAGGCGAACAGCCGACCGTTCGCCTCGCCGGCGTCGAGCCGGATCACGACGCCGGTCGTGAGCAGTTCGACCAGTTCGGCCGGACGCGCCCGCTGCTCGAGGTACTTCGCCAGCAGGTTCTCAGTGCCGGCCGGCATGACCGCCAGCGGAGTCCCGGCGGGCGTCTGGTTCAACGCTAGCCCGACGGTGCCGTCTCCCCCCGCGGCGACCACCGCCCGCAGCTGGTCGGCGGCGCCGGTTACGCAGTCGTGCAGCTCATCGGGTCTTGTCACCCGGGTGACCTCGAGCCCGGCGGCGACCAGTCCGGCTTCGGCCCTGGCGAGAGTCTTCGCGCCCCGCCCTGCCCCGGCCTTGCGATTCACCATCAACACCACTCGGCGGCGGCCCGAGTCGAGTGGCTGGGCGACGGGTCGCTGGGCGATGGGGCGGTCGCCACTCGACACCTCCCCCGCGGACGGCTTGTGGGGCGGCGAGTTGGGGGCGAGCGAGCTAATGGGCGTGTGCCTGAATTGCGGCTGCGGTGCGGGGGCGTGTCGTCCCGATTAGTGCGTGAGTCTCATTTCGAGCCGAGCCGGCGGCGTCGCCCGCCCCGAAGACGTTGGTAACCGGATCAATGAGTAAGTCCGCCTCACTCGTAGCGATTTGCTCTGCAGGTTGGGGCTTGTCTCATCTTAGGACTCGTATTCTACGGCCGCGTGCGAGAGAAGTTAAGGTTGGATTGTCTCACCCTAAAGCTAGCCGTGCGTTGTGCTTAAGGCACGGTCGGTGTCCGTTCCACGCCGCGGGGCAAGTCCAGCGGCACGCCAACTGCTATTTAGATGCGGCAGCGGGGGGCCGATTGGCTCCCCGTGCCAACAACGCTGGCCCGCGGGGCCTCGAATGATGGTGGCATGTCGGGTCAATTGCCCCTGACCGACATGACCGGTCGGTGTGGAGCCGGCTCATTCGAGGCCCGCTTTTTTTTGCGCCGCCTACCGCCGCGTCCGGCAGGCAATCGAGGTTGCCCCGGCGACCAGGGCGAGCGTGGCGGCCATCGGCTCAGGCGCCGCCGAGCCGCCGGCGGTCAGAGAAGCGGCCGCAGCTCCGTAGGCGACCTCCCAGAGCTGCAGGTCGAGCGTGTTCACGATCCCGTCGCCATTGCCGTCGGCCTCGACCTCGGTCGTCGAGCCGTTCGAGTTACGCCAGACCGTGTAGTCGGCCGCGTCCACGACGCCATCGAAGTTGTAGTCGCCGTCGGGCACGTCGAGCACCGAGACCGAGTTCACGAACACCAGGTCGCTCCGGAAGATGTTGGGCGGCGTAAACGAGTCCAGGACCGGCAGCGTGTCGAACGGCGAACCGGCGTTCACGACCTGCTGGCTCGCGATCAGGTCCACAACGTCCATGCCGTCGCCGAGTACGCGGCCGAAGACCGTGAACCCGCCGTTCTGGTTGTCGAGGTTGCCGCTGTTGTCGTTGAGGCTGAAGAACCAGCCGTTGGTGGCGCTGTTCGGGTCGCCGCCCAGTTTGGCGTAGGCGAGCGTGCCCCGCAGGTTAGAAATGCCGAACTCGTTCTGCACCGCCGCGTCAGCGGGTACGGGCTCAAGGTTGCCGTCCGGAAGCCAGCGGTAGCCGCCTCCCTGGATGACAAATCCGGACACGCTGCGGTGGATGATGCTGTCGGAGTAGTCGCCGTCGTTCACGTAGTTGAGGAAGTTCGCCACGCTCAACGGGGTGGCCGTGCCGAACAGCCGCACGTCAATATCGCCGAGGTTGGTCGAGTACCGCACCACCACCGCGTCCGCGTGGCCGCAAGCGAAGGCGCCGACAGCGGCCACGGCGATCAACGCCGCGCGGCGCGAGAGCGAGAAAAACGTAGGGAAGCTCACTGGTTGCAGTCTCCGCCGGAGCGCTCCGTCGTGCCCCGGTTGGAGGCCTGCGCTGCCTGGAATTCATGGTGTGTGTCGGAAAAGTCGCTCCCTGCATGCTACCCACGCACGCCTGATGCGTCCACGAACTCGCGGCCGCTTCACCACACCCAGGGCGCAAGGCGCCATTTGTGGGTCTGGAGGTAGCGGTCGTAACCCGGCAGCCGGGCGGAGAGGACCGCTTCCTCCCTCATAATCCGCACGACAAACACCGCGGCGCCCGCCAGCACCGGGACGAACGCCCACCACGAGCCGAGCAGCAGCGGGATACCGAAGTGCGCCAGCAGCATCCCCGCGTAACCGGGGTGACGGACCACGGCGTACGGTCCGTCGGTCACTAAGGTGTGGCCCTGGTCGGACTGGATCCGCACGAAGGTCGAGAAGAACCGATTGGTCTGCATCGCCCGCAATGCCACCCAGTAGCCGACCGCAAACGCGCCGGCGCCGACCAGCCAGGCGCCGGGGAAGAAGGCCGCGCCGCCGCCGAGCCGGACCGAGTCGAGCCGGACCGCATCGAAGCCGGCGACCGCCAACGTGATCGGGTACAGCAGCAGGAAGCCGCAGGTAGCGAGCAGCGCGTCGGCGTGCTCAAAGTTGTGTCCCGGCCGGGCGCGTTCCCGCAGCAGGTCCGGGTCGACCGTGGCGCACGCCAGGCCGACGAACGCCGTGTACAACCCGATCAGCAGCCAGCCGGCGGGCCACGCCAGCCGCCCCGCCCCGCCGAACAGCGCAGCGGCGAGCAGCAGCACCAGCGCGACGGTCTTGGCACCCAGATCAACCATACCCGCAGCTTAGAGCAACCGACGTGGCCGACAAGCCGCCGGGTTGCTAGGCGGCCGCTTTCAGCCCGTGCTCGGTGCGGACCCGTTTCATCGCGACCGTGGTGGCGCGGATCACGCGGTTGCGCTCGGCCATATCGGGCTCGACGTAACCGCGTGAGTGGTCGAGGTGCAGGAGGACCGCCCGGTAGCGGAGCTGGCTCGGCACGATCCCCAGGTTGACGAGCCGTTCGCCGAATTCCCGATCCTCGCCGCCGTACTGCATCCGCTCGTCAAACCCGCCCACCCGGACGGCGTCGGCCTTCCAGCACGAGGCGTTGTTGCCGTTCCATGTCGGGCGGGTAGTGGTGAGGCGATCGAGCACCGCCGGCAGCACGCCCGGGCGGAGCATCTTGAGCCGCTGGGCCCAGGTCACGCCACCGAGCCGCGACGCCCAGGCCCGCTCGAAACAACGGCCGATCGCGATGTCGACCTCGCTCACGGCTCTGCTCCCGGGCATCGAAAGCCGGACCGCGCCGCTGGACAGGAACCGACCAGGGGCGGCGTGCCGCGCGTGGACGGAAACGTAATCCTTGCGCGGGATGCAGTCGCCATCAGAGAAGATTAGGTAGTCGCCGGTCGCCGCCTCGATGGCGCGATTGAGGATGCTGGTCTTGCGGAAGCCGAGGTCCTCGTGCCACACGTGCCGCAGGTTGAGCCCGGTCTCGCCGCGGGCGTACTCGATCGCCATCGCCGTGGCGTCGGCCGAGCCGTCGTCGGCGATCACGATCTCGTCCGGCCGCAGCTCTTGGTGGGCGTAGCCCCACAGGGTCTTGGTGAGCCACTCCGGCTGGTTGTACGTGCTGAGGATGACGCTGGTTTTCATCACTGGGGGCCGGCTAGGCGGCTTTTGAGGGCGTGGGTTCGGCGCGCGTCCAGTGGACAAGCTGTCGGCCGAGTAGCTGGATGTTGACTTCGCTGCTGCGGATGCGGACGCTCACCGCCCGGCTCCGCCAGGCCTTGATGAGCTGCTGCTTCTGCTGCCAGCTCAGGGTGCTCATTGGCTGGCGGTAGTTGCGCCAGGGCGAACGACGCAAGACTTCCTGGTGCTCACGCTTGAGCACGGTCGGGAACATGGTCCACGGCTTGGGGCCGACGTAATGGAGCACCGCCGGCGCATCGAACGCGGCCTGCACGCGCTGGCGGAGCGACGCTGGGGCGAGCGGGTCCCGCGTCATCCCTTGGTGCGCAACGTTCGTGTTCCAGCGTTCCGCGAGCGGCGTGTACTGTCCGCGGATCGCCAGGTTCAAGGCGCACTGGTCGGCGAAGCGGAGCTTTCTGCTCGAGGCAACCAGCTCCAACGACCGCTGCAGCTGCCCCTCGCGGCGGAGCCGCGCCAGGTCCAAGAGCAGCACGCCGGCGTTGAAGTAGTCGTCGACGCCGCGTCCGTCGGTGGCGTCGTTGAAGTAGTCGCGTTCGACTTGGCTGCGGAGCGACAGCCGGACCGCCGCGTAGTCGCGGACCGCGGCGACCGGTCGGCCCGCCATGTCGTGCTGGAACAGGGTGTTGATGTCGGCCCGCACCAGCGTGTCGGAGTCGAGGTAGATTGCGCGATCCGCAGGCACGTAGTCCGGCGTCAGCAGCCGGGCGTAGGTCATCTTGGTGTAGGCGTCGGTCCGCTGCGGCGCTGGCAGCGCTGCGAGCGCGCGGCCCGCGTCGACCATCGTCAGATCGCTCCGCGAGCTGGCGGCGACCGTCTGCTCGATCAGCGCCCTGGAGGCCGGCGTGAGCGCGTCGTGGAAGAAGTAGAAGTGCACCCGCTCGGAGGTAGTCTCAATGACCGACTGCATCAGCACGCCAGCCCCAACGGCGAAGCTCTCGTCGGCGGCGACGACAATCGGGATCGGCACGGTGTGGGGCTCCGTTGGGGGGGGCTAAGCGGCGGCGGACGCCTGCGCGGCGCGGGGCGTCATCCACATCCAGGCCTGCTCGAACGGCCGCAGCTCGTCGACCATGTGTCGGCGGTACCGCGACGGCAGCACGCGGGTCCAGAACCCCTCGTAGGGGAAGTCGGCCGCTGTGCGGGGGGTCTGCCACAAGACCTCGATCTCGTGGGTCGGCTCGAAACGGCGGAGGAACTCCGCGGTCACGCCGGGCCGGGCGAACTCGTGCAGCTCGACCAGCATCGCGCACCGCGCGAGCGAGGCGACCTGCTTCGGGTCGAGCAGCGTGGTCTCGTAGCCGTCGACGTCGCACAGCAGGAACGGCCGACGCGACGAGGCGATCAGCGTGTCGAGCTCCGCAGGCGTGCACTCGCCCCGCATCTCCAAGCGGTCGCCGACGTTGTTCAGCTTGGCGAGTTCCAACGCCATCGCCGACGCGGACGCGTCGCACTCGTAGCCCACCACGCGGGCCCGCGTGCGGGAAGCCATGCCGACCGCGAAGTAGCCCTCGGCCACGCCGATATCGATGAGGGTGTCGTAGTCGCCGTCGAAGACCTGCTCGAGCGCCGGGTAGAGCTCGCGTTCGTAAGTCCCCAGCACCTTGGGCAGGTAGGCGCTGCCGAACGCCTGGTCGATGTACTGCATGCCGCGGAACGGGCCCGCCTGCACGGTGCGGCCGGTGCGTGCGATGGCCCAGCGGCGCATCATCGCTCTCGGTGACAGGCGGTCGGTGAGCAGTTTCGACAGACGCATGGTCGCCTCCAGGGCGTTGGTTCGGCCCCGGCGGTCGCCCGAGCGGCGGGGACTGTAAAGGGACCACGACGCGGCGCCAATGCCGAACGCGGTGCTAGCACGCCCGCTACGCGGCCTCGGCGAGGCCGTGCTCGGTGCGCGTCTTGCCGGAGATGCGCGTCTGCTCGAGGATCTGCTCGTTGAGTTTCATGATCTGCTTGTCGACGTAGCCGCGCTCGTGCTCTAGGTGCAGCGTGACCGCGGAGTAGCGGACCTGCAGCGGGGTGACGCCGAGGTTGATCAGCCGCTGGCCGAATTCGTAGTCTTCTCGCCAGTACTTCATCCGCTCGTCGAAGCCGCCGACCGCCAGGGCGTCGCGGCGCCAGCACGACGCGTTCGACCCGCTCCAGTTCGGCAGCACCTTGGTGGTGCGGTCGATCAACCGGGCCGCTCGCCCGGTCGCTGCTAGCTTCATCAGCCGGAACGGCTTCACCCCGCCGTGCCGCCCGACCCAGCCGGGGCGGAAGCAGCGGCCGCTGCGGATCAGGGGCTCATCGATCTGCTCGCTCCCCGCGAGCGACAGCCGCACCAGCCCGCCCGACAAGAACGAATCGGCGCGGGCCAGCCTGGCGTGGGCCGCGACGTAGTCGCCCCGCGGCACGCAGTCGCCGTCGGAGAAGATCAGGTAGTCGCTGCTAGCTTCTGCCAGGGCCAGGTTCAGGATGCGGGTCTTGCGGAACCCGTCGTCGGGGTGCCAGACGTGGCGGATTGGGAAGGGCGCGAGGCGCCGAAACCTCTCGACCACGCGGCGGGTCTCCTCACCCGAGCCGTCGTCGGCGATCACGATCTCGTCAGGCAGGCGTCGCTGGTGCACGAAGCCCAGCAGCGACTTGGTCAGCCACAGGGGCTGGTTGTACGTGCTGAGAATGATGCTGATCTGCATGAGCGGTGCTGCCCCAGCACGGCGGCCTCGGGGAAGCCGGTGCGGGGTTCGATTGAGAAGAGGACTTGCGGCGTTAAGGTTTACGTAGGCGTTATCGTCGAGCCCACCGGCAGAGTTGCAGCTTTTGTTGCGGCGGCGCCCCGCTTTCTCAGCGGGATCTCCTGTCACACAAACGCCGGGGCGTTTCGCGAGCAACCGCCGGGCGATTGCGTGCAGCGGCGCTTGCAGAGCAATCACAGGTGGGCCATTCTAGGGGGCTTGCGGTGATTCTCTTCCCTCCGACAGGCGCCCCGATGATCCAACTTGACGACAGCCTCACCCCCCAGGACCTGCTGCCCGCGATCGAGAACATGTGGTCCGCCTCGGCCGACCGGCTCGACCGCATCGAGGGACGCTGGCAGGCGGGGGCGCCATCGCCGGTGTTCACGATCAAGGGCCAGTACCAGGCCCAGGGCTGGACCGACTGGACCCAGGGCTTCCAGTACGGCTCGCTGATCCTGCAGTACGACGCCACCGGCGACCGGCGGTTCCTCGAGCTCGGCCGCGACCGCACCGCTAGCTACATGGCGCCGCACGTCACGCACGCCGGCGTGCACGACCACGGTTTCAACAATATCAGCACCTACGGCGCCCTGCTGCGGCTGGCCAAGGAGGGCAAGCACGACGCCTCCGAGTGGGAACGCCGCTTCTACGAGATGGCGATCCAGGCGAGCGGCTCGGTGCAGGCGCTCCGCTGGGCGACCACCAAGAGCGGCGGCGGCTACATCTACTCGTTCAACGGGCCGCAGTCGCTGTTTGTGGACACAATCCGCTCCTGCCGCGCGCTGGCCGTGGCGCACCAGCTCGGCCACAAGCTGATGGGCGAGCGTGACGAGCCGATCTGCCTGCTCGAGCGGATCATCAAGCACGCCCTGGCGACCGCCGAGTTCAATATCTGGTACGGCGAAGACCGCGACACGTACGACCTGCGCGGCCGCACGGCCCACGAGTCGCTGTTCAACGTGAACAACGGCGACTACCGCGCCCCGTCGACGCAGCAGGGCTACTCGCCCTTCTCGACCTGGACCCGCGGCCTCGCCTGGGCGATGGTCGGCTACCCCGAGCAGCTCGAGTGGCTCGCCACCCGGCCCGACGCCGAGCTCGAGCCCTTCGGCGGCCGCGCCGCGGTTGAGGAAGTGTTCCTCAAGGCGGCCCGCGCCACCTGCGACTTCTTCATCGAGCACACCCCGGTCTGCGGCGTGCCCTACTGGGACACCGGCGCCCCCGGCCTGGCCGCGATGGGCGACTACCTCGACCGCCCCGCCGACCCCTACAACGACCACGAGCCGGTCGACAGCTCGGCCGCCGCGATCGGCGCCCAGGGCCTGCTGCGGCTCGCCAGCGTGCTCGACGCCCGGGGCGAGTCGGTCGATGCGCAGCGTTACCGGGCGGCCGCGCTGACCTCGCTGCGGACGCTGCTCGCCGAGCCCTACTTGTCGACCGACGGTTCGCACGAAGGGTTGCTCCTGCACTCGATCTACCACCGCCCCAACGGCTGGGACTACCAGGCGCCCGACCAAGGCGTGCCCAACGGCGAGGCCTGCATGTGGGGCGACTACCACCTCCGCGAGGCCGCCCTCTTGGTCCAACGCCTGGCCAAGGGCGAACCGTACTACACCTTCTTCGGCCCCTAGACTAACGCCGCTGAAAATGGGGACTGGCTCGCGACCTGCGGGCCATAAGCCCCACCGGCCAGGCGCCGAACCAGCGTGCCTGTCCCCTTTTTCAGTGGCTGGAGCGACAAAAATGCCCACCCACGACAAACCCGTTGCGCTGGTGACCGGCGGCAGCCGCGGCATCGGCTACGGCATCGCCCAGGCGCTCGCCGCGCGAGGCATGAGCCTGGTCATCAACGGCCGCCGGCCCGAGTCCGACGTCGCCGAAGCGATCCACGGCCTCTCCCCCGCCGAGACCCTCTACTGCCAGGCCGACGTCGCCAATCTCGACGACCACGCCCGCATGCTCGACGCCATCCGCGACCGCTTCGGTCGGCTCGACGTGCTCGTGAACAACGCCGGCGTCGCGCCCGACGTGCGGGCCGACCTGCTCGACGCATCGCCCGAGTCGTTCGACCGGCTGATCTCGATCAACCTCCGTGGGCCGTACTTCCTGACGCAGGCCGTCGCCAAGTGGATGATCGAGCAGCGGCAGCAGGACGCCGAGCGGCAGCCGACGATCGTCAACGTCTCCTCGATCAGCGCGGTAGTCGCCTCGACCAACCGCGGCGACTACTGCATCAGCAAGGCCGGCGTCGGCATGGCGACCCAGCTCTGGGCCGCCCGCCTCGGCGAGCACGGCATCCCGGTGTACGAGGTCCGCCCCGGCGTGATCCGCACCGACATGACCGCCGGCGTGACCGACAAGTACGACAAATTGATCTCCGAGGGCCTCACCGTCGAACCCCGCTGGGGCCTGCCCGAGGACATCGGCCGAGCGGTCGCCACGCTGGCCTCCGGCGGGCTGAGCTACGCCACCGGCAACGTCCTGTACATCGACGGCGGCCTCACCTCCCAGCGGCTGTAAACGCCGCTTCCCTGGGCCGTGGGTTTAGTCCGGAATATCGAGCGGAGGGGACAAAACCCCGGCGGCTAGTTCATTGAGATGGCTGTAAGTCCCTTCTGTAGTCGGGTTTGCGGTGGTGGCCGCGCAGTGTCGGCGGGGGTTTTGTCCGCCGTGCGTGGGCTTAATGCCGCTGGCTTTGGAGTCCTTCGCCCGCGGTGCTACGGCCTTCTGGGGGGCTGGCGATTATGCCAACTCAGGTTTTGGCGCCCTTGGCTGTGCCGCGTGCGGAGGAGACCACCTTGCATTAGACCGCGCGGAAGTCTGCTTTTCAGCAACAATCCGGGCGAGAAGGCGGCAATCTTGGGCACCCTCGCACTGCACTATCCGTGAACGAGCATCTCTCTCCGACCCTGCCGCCGCACCGCTGGCGATCCGCAATCCCGACGGCATCCGCGAGTGTTGCGTTGGAAAGTCGTGTTGCCTATTCACAATTCCCGGCGTTATGCCGCAAGTGGGGCGCACAGCTTCACCTGCTTCATGAAGGCCAACCAAATGAACCAAGATTTTTTTGAATATGTTCTCGCTGCTACTCGCGTCGCGGGCCTGGCTGTGGTTTTTGTGCTGACAGAGATGACAAGCGGTGCAATCCTCTACCAAAGTGCAACGCTAGGACCCACCGGCGTGAGCCTCCAAGAGGTCCAGGACCAGATCGTCCGCGGCCGCAACATTTATCCCGGTGGGTTTCAGGGGGTGCGTTTCTACTTGCCCAGCAAGTCCAAGGTTTCCCGCGTGGGAGGTCACCTGATTGGCTTAGGGCTCGGTGGCAGCGAAGAGGGAGGACGGGGCGATATCTTCGCGGCGGTTGTTAATTTGAGTGGTGAATCCGATATGCCCGACTCGGCCGATTTTTCGACGCCGGATTTCTTAGGCAGCACGCTCATCACGCCGCCGCGCACATCCGCCGATGTGTACGGCGAACTGCGCCTCACTCTCGACGCTGGCTGGTACGCTCTGGTTCTCGGCGGCGGATTCTTGGGGTCAGACCGCGGCCTCGGCTTCGCCGCGGCTGTGCAGAACAATCCAAGTACAGGCGATCCCAGATACATTGGATGGCAGTCTCCCTACGATGGAATTGACTGGACCGAGGGAGGCGTTTACGATCGCAACCAGCGCTTCGTGGTGGAGGGCGTTGTTGTGCCAGAGCCCGGTTCGGGCGCACTGCTCTGGTGCCTGGTGGTCGGCGCATGGTGGCGTTCCCGCCATTAGTAGCAATACGTTGCCACCGACACGAAGCTTAATCGTCGCCTGCTAACGGATCGTGCTGGCTGTACGCTACATCGGCGAGAACCCCCAAGGCCCGCAAACGATCTCAACTCTTGAATCCAACTGCTACCATGTACGACGCAGCGTTTCCTAACTCAACCAGGCTCTTCAACGCACTGAAGTCGGCCACGTTGTGTCTCGTGGCTCTTGCGACGTTTTCAGACAGGGCGCCCGCGGTCCTGCTATACGAGACCAGCATACTGGGTCCGACAGGGATCACGGCTCAGCAGTTTCTTAACCAAGAGGTGCCTGGGACGTCGATTTCATCCGACGTTTTTCAGGCGGCGAGGTTCTATCTGCCGCAAGCCTCCAGGGTCGCCGCTATCGGGGGGCACGTGATTGGCCTGGGAGCAAACGGCCCCGCCAATGGGCCACGTGTCACCATTTTCGGAGCGATTGTCGCGCTCGACGATGAAACGGACTTCCCCGATTCGTTCGACCTATCCACACCCGATGTCAAAGGTGTAACCTTGATCGATCTACCGGAGAACTCCGACGTGGCGTTTGGATCGCTGGACGTGCCCCTGCAACAGGGGTGGTACGCAATGGTGTTCGGCACGGGACTTTTCGGCTCGGACAAGAGCCTCGGCATTGGAGGTGCGGCACGAAACAACCTGGACCACGCCCACGCCAACTACATTTTCCGTAGCGGCAACGTGCCCGGAACTGGCTGGTCGAACCAGTACACCACGTTTAGAAACCACTACTTCGCGGTTCAGGGCGACATCATCCCCGAGCCCGGAGCGTGCGCGCTGCTCTCGTGCCTGCTGGCCGTGCTTGTCATTCGGGTCAGGCGGTGACGCGATGAGGCCTGCAAGGTTTGCCAGCTATTGAGCGGCCGTCAGACGCCTCTTCTGGGCCCTGGGAGCGACTAGTCGCCCGCGTCCCGGCAGCACGGCAAGCCCCTCTTAGTGCTTGTAAACCTTGTGCTGCGGCCGGCCCGACAGGATCTGCTCCTTACCCCAGGTTGTGACATCCTTGAAGGCCTGGCTGCGGATGAAGTCGGTGAAGGCCTGCTCGCTCGACCACTCGCTGGTGATTAGGTACGAGGCGTCGTCCGCGACGTCCTTCCACAGGGTAGAGCTGTCGTGGCCCTCGGCCGCCTTGAGCGCGTCGATGACCCCGGCAAACTTCTCCTCAAAGTCGGCCTGCTTCCCCTCGATCACGTGATAGTTCATGCCGACAGTAATCATGGGAAAGCACTCCGTGTAGATAGGTGAAGAATCAGCGGCGGCCTCGCGGGGCCACCGCAGACACTATCTGCCAATCACGCGGACGCCACAAGGCCCGGCGACTTTGGGACGGATTTCTCACGCTCCTGAGGGAGAGAAGCTGCGGCCGATCGACGGCATTGCCATCTGCTGGCTGCCACCAGTCGCCACTCCAACACGTAGCGGCGAATGAGTAGGCGTAGAGACGACGGTGCTCGGCCAATCCCCCCTGGCAATCCGAAACCCGACGGCTTCCACCGACGGTTGCTGGACGGGATCTGTGGCAAGCCGGCCTTAGAAGAGTCATGCCGCGGTGAGCGCGTGACCGGCCAAGAGCGATGCCTAGCTGGCCATCTCCGCCCGGATCTCGGCCTCGTCCTCTAGCACGCCGTCGATCAGCGTGCGGATCTTGTCCTCGCTGACGGCGCAGATCGAGTCGCCATCGACGCACGCGCACCAGTGCTCGGTCGGCTCGCCAGAAGGATCCTTGATCGTTTCGCAGGTGAGTTCGATGCCGCGGTGCTGGGGTTGGCTCATGGTGCGTTCCGTAGACGGGCGGAGTGGGTGACGGTGAGACCAGCTCGTCTCTCGCAGAAAACCCTATCACTTGTGGGGAGCGGCCCCCAAGGATTTCTCACCGGCTGCGTAGTTTCCACTACGGCCGCGTGAGAAACCGACGCCGCCTCCGCAAGGTTTGCCCGATGATGAGGCCGTCCGCCGCAGCGGCGGCTAGTCGAGCTCGGCGATGCGGATGTTGCGGAAATCAATCGCCATCTCGCGCTGGGCGTGCAGCTGCAGGCCGATCGGGCCGGTCTTGTCGGCGGTGTCGGACTCGTACGACATCACGTGCGCGCCGTTCAGCCACACGTCGTACCGCGAGCCGACGGCCACCAGCGTCATCGCGTTCCAGTCGTCCTGCTTGAGCAGTTCGCTGATCCGCTCGGCCTCGACCGGGTAGCCCTTGCCGGCGATGTAGGGCGAGCAGGTCATGTCGCGCTTCAGCGAGCCGGAGATGCCGATCTGGATCTGGTCGGTCTCGTTGCGGACGAACACGCCGGAGTCGACGTTCCCCTCGCCGAAGCGGAACTCGATCTGCATCACGAAGTCGCCGTACGACTGCTCGGTCCACAGGATCGACGGCTGCTGCTTGGGGTCGTTCTTGACGCTCAGCACCCCGTCGTCGGCGGACCACCACAGGTTCTCGGCCTCCTTGGTCTTCCAGCCCGACAGGTCCTGGCCGTTAAACGCCGAGGGGAGTTCGTCGGCTGCCGCGAACGGGACCAGGACGAGGGTGGCCAGGACAGTGAGCACGAGGTTGCGGTAGGCTTGCATGAAGTCGCTTCAGAGAAGGAGAGATTGGCGAGTCGCGCCGCAGGCAGACAGCGGTCCGCGGCGTCGCTTCATGGTGAGGCGCCGCAGCGCACGATGCAAGAGTGCGGCTTAATTCAGGCCGCCTTCTCGGTAGGTTCTTCCGGCTGCTGCTCCTCGGCCTCAGAAACCGCCTCGTTGGTCTTCGAGAGCTCGGCGCTAAACTCCTGCTTCCCCGGGTGCTCGCGGACCAGGGTCTTGAGCGTCTGCTGCGACGCCCTCAGGGTCGCGAGTCCGGCGTCCCGGTCGCCCAGTTCCAGTTGCAGGCGCCCCGCCTCGCGTTGGGCGGCGCCGAGGTCGCGGCGTTGACGTGGGGTTGGCGACTCCTCCGGCGGGACGTCGAGCAGCTCGATGGCCGAGTGCAGCTCGTCGAGCGCCTGCTCGGGCTGGCCCACGCCGGTGAGCAGCATGCCGAGGTTCATCCGCACGCCGGCCAGGTCGAGCTGGTACGCCGTGACTTCGGGGTTGCGGATGACGAGGCTGGTCATCAGCTCGGCGGCGGCGCGGTACTCGGTGATTGCTGCGTCGGTCTCGTTCCGGGCGGCGTGGATGTCGGCCAGGACCCTTCGGCAGGTCGCCAGCCGCGACACGTTGGTGATGTCGGCCGGCGCGGCGGTGTTGGCGGCCTCGAACCTAGCGATGGCGTCGCGGAGGGCGTCCGCGGCCTCGTCGGGCTGCTGGATCTGCAGCAGGACCAACCCGGTGTTGAGGGCGCCCATGCCCATGTCACGCATCAACAGCGCATTGGGGCTGTCGTCGTCGGCGTGGGCGAGGCGGATGGCCTGCGCGTGACGCAGCCGCTCGAGCGCCTCCTGCTGATCGCCGTGCGACGCAAACAGCAAGCCGACGTTCATCACGCTGCTGGCCAATTCGCGGGCCCGCTCGGCCGAGTCGGGCTGCTGCTCGGCGAGCCGTTGGCGGATAGCGATCGCCTGCTCGTAGTAGTCGAACGCCTCGTCGGGCCGCTGCAGCTTCTGGTGGGCCCGGCCCAGGGCGTTGAGCGTCAGCGCGTACTGAACCGCGGCCTCGGGCGGGGCGTTGGGCGCCTCGGCCAGCTGCTGCTGGACCTGGGCCGCCTGCTCGTAGTGCGGCACGGCCTCGGCCGGGTCGTCGACGACCTCGGTGATCTTGCCGACGTAGAAGTGGGCCGCGGCGACCTCGCCCCGCAGCAGCTGGTCTTCCGAACTCTCGGCGAGGAAGCCCTGGTAGTAGTCGAGCGCCTGCCGCAAGAGGTCGTTGCGGAGCGGCTGCATGCCGGGCTCGTTGAGCAGGGTTTCTTCACTCACGCGGACGTAGTAGTCGCGGACCGCCTGGCGGGCCAGCGCGGCGTTCTCCTCTGCCCGCTCGCGTTGGACGACCGCCTCGCGCAGGTTGTCGTCGGCCAGCAGCTTGGCGGCGGTGATCTTCTGGTTGGCCGAGCTGAGCAGCGCCACCCCTACCGACAGCGCGGCCACCGCCACCACGGCGGCGGTCATCACGCTCAGCGCCAACGCCCGGTGACGGCGGACCCACCGCCAGAACCGCGCGGGCAGCGGCTCGTCGTAGGTCAGCACCGGCTCGTCGGCCAGCCACCGCTCGACCTCGAGCCCCAGCTCGCCCGCTGTTGGGTAGCGGTCGGTCTGGTCGGTCGCCATCGCCTTCTCGCAGATCGCCGCCAGCGGCTTGGGGACGTTCGCCGACCGCTGCCGCGGCGGCGCGAACGCCCCGCTGCGGACGTCGGCCAGCAGGTTGGCGTTGCTGGGGTCGAACGGCGGCGACCCGGTCAGCAGCTGGTAGAGCGTCGCGCCCAGGCAGTAGACGTCCGTGGTAGGGCCGATCTGGTCGAGCCGCCCGCTCGCCTGCTCGGGGCTCATGTAGATCGGCGTGCCGATGACGCGGCCGTCGGCCGTCATGTTGACCGGCGTCTTGCCGGACAGCTCGACCACCGGCGCCGAGCCGGCAAGCTCCCCGGCGTTGTTCTCGCCCGAGGCCTTGGCCAGGCCCCAGTCGACGACCAGGGTCTCGCCGTAGTCGCCGAGCATGATGTTGCTCGGTTTCAGGTCGCGGTGCAGCACGCCGCGGCTGTGGGCGTAGTGGATCGTCTGGCAGACGTCGACGAAACAGCCCAGGAGCTGGCGGAAGCGGAGCGGCTGCTTCGCGGCCGGCAGCCGCTTGTAGGCCTCGAGGGCCTGCTGCAGGTCGGCACCGTGGATAAACCGCATCGCGTAGTAGGGCCGGCCGTCCTCGTACTGGCCCAGGCTGTACACCGGCACCACGCCGGGGTGCTCGAGCGCGCCGGTGATCTCGGCCTCGCGGACAAACCGGCGGCGGTGGTGCTGGTCGTCGGCGGCGGCCGGCAGGATCTCCTTGAGCGCGACCTCGCGGTTGAAGTCGGAGTCTCGAGCGACCGAAACCAAGCCGAGTCCGCCCTGCTGGTGCGGGCGGAGGATGGTGAAGCGTCGCGCCTCGAACGAGGCGAGTTGCCGCGTCGAGGAGTCGCTGGTGACAAACGGGTCTTCGCCAGAACCGCCGCCGGTCTGGGGCGCGGACGGCGCGGTGGTGATGTCGCCGTCGAGCAGCTGTTGCAGCTCGAGCGGCAGCGAGGCGACCGCGCGGCTGGCGTTGCCGCCGGCATTGGCCAGGTTGTCTTGGACCGCCTGCTCGATCGCCTGGGCGCCGGCCGACGTCAGCACGCCGAGCCGCCCCAGGCGTTCCCGCAGCGAACCCTGCCCGTCGAGCTGAGCCGCGTCCGCCAGGTGGTCCGGCGTGACGAGGCCGAGCTGCACCGCGGCGGCGCCGAACAGCAGGTCGAGGTCGGAGGTAGAGTCCATTCGGCAGTAGCCCAGGGCGCGGCGGGGAACGCGATCCCTCTAGGATAGCCCGTCCCGCGGCCGGTTTCGAGCCGCGTCGCCGGGTTAGAACTGCCGCTGGACCTGCAGGTTGTACTCGAAGTCGAACCCGCGGTTGTCGCCGGTCCGCAGCGGCACGGTAAAGCCGTTGGTTACGGTCGTGTCCCGCACCTTGGCGGATAGGCCAAGCACCATGTTGAGGATGTCGACGCGGCTGTTGAGGTTGCCGATTACTGGGTCGAACGCGTCGACGTCCACCACCGTGTTGGTCCCGCTGAAAACCGTTAGCCCGAGTGGGATGCGGTCGAGCTTGGCGTCCTGCAGGGTGGTGGTGTAGTGCAGCTCGGCCATCGCGACGAGCTGGTCGAAGAAGCTGTGGTGGTCCTGCTCGTTGATCAGGAAGTACCCGCCGCCCAGGTTGAGCCTCATCAGCGGCTGGGCCCGCAGTTGGAGCAGAGCAGAGCCGCCGAAGGCGCCGTTGACGGTCCACAGCCCGACAAAGTCCGGGGAGCCGCCGCTGATGTCGTCGTCGACGATGCTGAACGACCCGAAGTCGGTGAACCGGACGGTCGACGGGTTGGCGGCGATCTCGACCTGGGCAAAACCCTGCTGGAACCAACGGCTGCCCGACGGCTTGTTGGCGAACGCCAGGAACGGCGACAGGTACCAGGTCTCGTTGGTGAAGTGGGTCTCGGTGAAGAAGTTGCTGAGCGAGGCGAACGGCATCCCGGCGTTCGGGTAGGTGAGCACGATGTCCTCGACGTCCACCGTGTACAGCACGTCCTGGGCCGTCGGGGCCGTGACGCCGAGGCCCGCGGAGAGCAGGAAGCCCTCGTGCTCGGCCAGCATCACCTTGAAGATCGCCGAGATGTTGGCCAGCTCTAGCTCGCGGCCGCCGAGGATCTGGAAGGTCTCGGGGTCGATGAAGCCGTCGAAATCTGAGTCGATGATCGTCGAGGTCGGATTCGAGGTGAGCCTTTGATCGAGCGGCACGCGGAGCTCGACGCTGCAGACGCCGTCGCCCAGGGACTTCTCGACGCCGATCGTGTGCCGGTCGACATTCAGGTTCTGGCTGAACGTGAAGATCCGTCCGGGCGTGGTGTTTTCGAAGTGCCGGTAGCTGTAGTAGACACGGTCGCTGACGAGCGCGCGGTTGTTCTCGGCGATGTTGAGCCGGCTGCAGGTGAGCGTGGGGTGCGAGAGGTCGCCCTCGATGTAGCCGGTGGTGCCGAACGACAAGCAGGTCCCTGCGCCGGTGTCGCCGATCATGTACGGGACGCTGGCCAGCCCGACGAAGACGCCGGTCTGCGCCGCGCCGCTCCGCAGCAACGCGTTGGAGAAACGGGGACGAGCCGACTGCGTGGGCGTGAATCGACGCGCCGGCGCAGTCGCCGGGGCCGTGTTCTGAGCCGGCAGCACGAACGGGTCGCGGGGGACCGACTCCCAATCAACCTCGCCCCATTCGGACTCGGCGCTCGCCGAGATTGAGTCGCCTTGTCCGAGGCCCTCTTGGCGGTCGTCGATGTCTGCAAGAGCAGACGGCTCGCCCAAGCTGGCAATCTGTCCTCCACCGGCGGGTAGGGATGCCGCCAGGATGGCAGACGCGGCGATCGCGGCGAGGCTAAGGGGGTTCACCATGAGACGACTGCGGGGGGGATCTGAAAGGGGCTTGCCATCTAGATCGACTAGGCCGTGGTTTTGAATGGAACCGATTGTGCGGCGCCGGGCCCTGCGTCGTCGCCGCGGCGCGACACCGTGCGGGTTACGCGGGACGGGGGATGGCAAGCGGCGCCGGTTGGGCAAGGGTTGCCGCGCCTGATTCGGAAGAGACCACCGTTGGTCGAGAGATCTATCCGATGCGGCCGTCGTGGGTCGGTTCGGGCAGTCAGAACGGTCGCTGGATCTGGAGGTTGTATTCGAAGTCGAACGCCCGGTTGTCGCCTGTGCGCAGCGGCATTGTAAAGCCGTTGGTGATCTGGGTCCCGTTAATCCGGGCCGATACGCCCAAGACGCCGTTAAGGATGTCGACCCGGCTGTTGAGATTGCCGATCACGGGGTCAAACGCGTCGAAGGCGCCGGTGAAATCTCCCGACGGGTCGACACCGACAAAGTCAAGCGGGATGCTCGCGAGTTTGGCGTCCTGCAGCGTCGTGGTGTAATGGAGCTCGGCCATCGCGATCAGCTGCTCAAAAAAGCCGTGGTCATCAGACTCGTCGATGAGGAAATAGCCGCCGCCCAGGTTGACCCGCATCAGCGGCTGAGCGTGCAGGTCCCTCAGCACCGAGTTGAACACCTGCCCGTCGAGAGTCCAGATCGCGCCGAATGCCGGGTTGACCCCGTCGTACGAGACAACCGACGCCGACCCGTTGTCGGTGAACCTCACCCGCATCGGATTGGTTGGGATCTCTACCTGCAAGAATCCCTGCTGGAAGAAGCGGCTGCGGTGCTGCCGATTAGACCAAGCCAAGAACGGCGACAGGTACCAAGACTCGTTGGTGAAGTGCGTGTCGAGCTGGTAAGTGCTGAGCGTCACGAAGGGGTCGGGCAGGTCGAAGTAGCTGAAAAAGAGGTTCTGGATGTCGACCTTGTGTCGCACGTCCCTGGCGGTCGGCGCGGTGACACCCATGCCGGCCGATAGCAAGAACCCTTCGTGCTCGGCAAGCATCGTCTTGAAGATGGCCGAGATGTTAGCCAGCTCCAACTCGCGGCCCCCGAGCACAGAGAAATCACCCTCCAGGAAGCCGTCGAAATCGCTGTCGACTGCGCGGGTCACCATATTGGAGGTGATGCGGTCCTCGATCGGGATGCGGAGCTCGACGCTTGAGTTCCCGTCGCCGAGCGTCTTCTCGATCCCGAGGGTGAAGCGGTCGATGTCGAGGTTTTGCGACAATTCAAACACCCGCCCCGGCGACGCGTTGTGGAAGTGTCGGTAGCTGAAGTAGGCGCGGTCGCTGACCAGCGCGCGGTTGTTCTCGGCGATGTTCAGACGGCTGCACGTGAGCGTCGGGTGCGAGATATCGGCCTCGTAGTAGCCGATGGTCGCGAACGACAAGCAGGTGCCCGCGCCGGTGTCTCCGATCATATACGGCACGCTCGCCAGGCCAGCCGTCATGCCCAGTCGCGCGCCGCCGGTGCGGAGTGAGGTGGTTGTGAAGCGGGGGCGGTCGCCGCGGGAGCGGGTGAAACGCGACGTCTCGGGGGGGGCGGGCGTGGTGTTCTGCACGGCGCGGACGGCCGGGTCCCAGAGGTCGTCGTTCCAGAGGGAGATCGGGAACTCGAGCGGCTCGTCGGGGTCGCCGACGCCGCCCAGGGCGAGGCGGGCGTCGTAGTCACCTTCAGCGAGCGAGAGAGCCGGGGCGCCTGCCAGCGCCGGCGCGGCCGCCCACAGCATCACAGCCGTCAGCAAGGCAGGCAGGCTTTTGCTCATAGCGACACCAGACGAACGCGTGGGTGAGGTTATTCAACTCGTCTGGTTCTTAATCGTTCTCAGGTTTCTACCTGGTCGACCTGATTCTGCGACATATGCCGCCTGCTTTGCTCTGCTAGCGCCCGCTTGTTACAGTTATCCGAGTAATGCAGAAAACCGTCCTAGCGGCTGCCTAGGTGTTTCCGGATCCGTCGAGTTTGCCGGCCAGCTCCCCCTGGCGATACCAACGCCTATGTCCTTCACCCTGCACGGCGAACCAATCCTGTCGCCCCGGTACACGCTCCGCGTGTTCGAGGCCCACCAGCTCGTCTTCGAGATGGACTTTGACGGTCCGGTCGAGTTGGGCAGGCAGCGCTCCGGCGAGGCCCGGCCCTACCACCGCTCGCACCAGGGCGAGACCACCCGCGTGGTGATCGCGCCGTTGGCTCAGACCGAGGTCTCGCGGCAGCACGTCCGGCTGGAGCTCGCTATGGAGGGCGGGCTGCGGTGCGAGAACATCAGCCGCTCGTCGTCGATCATCGCGCCCGGCGGGCTGACCCTGCCGCCCGGCGAGAGCCAGCGGGTCGACCTGCCGCTGTTGCTCACGCTCGGCGACCGGGTGGTCCGGATCGAGCAGGAACGCGACGACCAGCAGTTCGAGGGACTCGGCGCCAAGACCCAGGCGCCCGGCTCCGACTCGGCCGAGCCGGAGAAGCTCCGCGACCTGATCGAGGGCGCCGCCACCGGGGCGAGCGACGCCCAGAACCTGGTCGCCTGGCTGCGCGGGGTGATGAACGTGTTCCAGAGCGCCGCCTCGCAGCCCGACTTCCTCAACCAGGCGGTGATCGCCGCCGCCAGCATCGCCGACCTCGACGCCACCAGCATCGTCGAGTGGACCGGCGGCGACTGGCGGGTCACGGCCGGGCACGTCAAGGAGGACTCGACCGTCGGCTGGCGGCCGAGCCGGCGGATGCTCGACCGCGTCCGCGAGGGGGGCATGACCTTCCGCTCGCAGCCCGGCGCCCAGCTCTCGGAGACCGGCGTCACCCGCGCCGAGGTGGCGGCGATCGTCGCGGCGCCGATCCTCAACGCCCAGGGCGAGGTCGTGGCCGCGCTCTACGGCGAGAAACGCCGCGGCAACCTGCCCGACGGGTACGTGATCTCGGAGCTCGACGCGATGCTGGTCGAGCTGCTGGCCTCGAGCGTGGCGGCCGGGCTGGCCCGGCTGCAGCAGGAGAAGGTCGCCGTGGCGGCCCAGGTTCAGCTAGAGCAGTTCTTCACGCCCGAGCTGGCCCGCACGCTCGCCGCCCAGCCGGGGCTGCTCGAGGCCAAGGACATCGAGATCAGCGTGCTGTTCTCGGACCTCTGTTCGTTCTCCAGCACGACCGAACGCGCCGGCGCCCCGACCACGCTCGAGTGGCTGCACGAGGTGATGAGCCTGCTGGCCGACTGCGTGCTAGAGGAGCAGGGCGTGCTGGTCGACTTCCAGGGTGACGGCATGATGGCGATGTGGGGGGCGCCCGCAGCCCAGCCCGACCACGCGCAGCGGGCGTGCCAGGCGGCGGTGAACATCCTGCAACGGCTGCCGGAGCTCAGCGCGAAGTGGGAGGCGGTCATCCAGTGCCCAACGCAGGTCGGCATCGGCATCAACACCGGCGCCGCGCGGGTTGGCAACATCGGCTCGCGGCAGAAGTTCAAGTACGGCGCGCTGGGCAGTGTGGTCAACATCGGCGCCCGCGTCCAGCAGGCCACCCGCCGCATCGGCGTTGACCTGCTGATCACCGAGGCGACCGCGCGGGCCGCGGCCGGCGCCTTCGAGAGCCGCCCGCTGGGGCACGCGCGGCTGAACAATATCTCGCAGGAGATCCAGTTGCACGAGCTGCCTGCCGCGCCCGACCAGGCGTGGCGCGAATCGACCGCGGCGTACGCGGAGTCGCTGTCGCTGTGCCAGGGGGGCGACCTGCACCGGGCGGCGGCCTCGCTGACCCAGGCGCTGGCGGCCCGGCCGCACGACCAGCCGACGCTGATGCTGCTGTCGCGCGTGATCGAGGCGATCCGCACCGGTGGCGCCGGCTTCCAGCACGTGTGGGACCTCAGCCGCAAGCCGGGCTGAGCCGGCCAGATTGCGGCGTTCGGGCGGCTGTCGTAAGATTCAGGTCTCCCGCAGTCCACCTAACGCCAACCCTTCCCTACTCACCGCCATGGCGTTCCTGACGATTGAAACCGGCGTGAACCCGGGCAAGAAGTTCGACCTGCTGAGCGACGAGTCGGTCATCGGCCGCAGCTCGGACTGCGAGATCGCCGTGGACGTCGCTGCGGTCAGCCGCCGCCACGCGTCGGTCCTGCGGGAGCGGGGGCAGTTCTTGCTGAAGGACCTCGGCAGCCGCAACGGCACGCAGCTCAACGGCCAGGCGGTGGTTGCCCCGACGCCGCTCCGCGAGGGCGACCGGGTCACCGTGTGCGATCAGGAGTTTGTGTTCCACTCCGAGCAGCCGATGAACCTGCTCGGCGGCGAGACCACCCTCGGCGACGAGTCGTGCCTGGCCCAGCTGGTCAACGACTCTGACGAGCAGGGCGCCGCCAGCGCCAACGTCATGGCGACCCTCGACCTCGGACCCGGCTCGAAAAGCTGGTCGATGTCCGCGCAGCCCGAGGTCAAGCTCGCCGCGCTGGTCGAGATCTCCAACAACCTCGGCAAGGCGCTCTCGGTCGAGGAGATCCTGCCCAAGCTGCTCGACAGCCTGTTCAAGATCTTTGTGCAGGCCGACCGCGCGTTCGTCGTGATGCGGCCGGAGGCCGACGCGCCGCTGGTGCCGGTCTCGTGGCGGTCACGCCGCAAGTCGGACGACGAGGAGGCGCCGCGGCTCAGCCGCACGATTGTCGAGCAGGCGATGACCTCGCAGCAGGCGATCCTGTCGGCCGACGCCGCCAGCGACGAACGCTTTAGCATGGCCCAAAGCATCGCCGAGTTCGAGATCCGCTCGATGCTCTGTGCGCCGCTCATCGACTCCGACGGGGACTCGCTCGGCGTCATCCAGGTCGACACCACCAACCAACGCAGCCGCTTCATGGACGAGGACCTCGAGGTCCTCGCCGCGGTCGCCTCGCAGGCCGCGGTGGCGATAGACAACGCGGCGATGCACGAGCAGGTGGTCGCCCAGCGGGCCCTGCAGCGGGACCTCGAGCTCGCCGCGCGGATGCAGCGGGCGCTGCTGCCGTCCCGCGCCCCCGAGGCCGCCGGCTACGACTTCTTCTCCTACTACGAGTCGGCCCGCCAGGTCGGCGGCGACTACTACGACTACATCCAGCTGCCCGACGGCCGCTTCGCCGTGATCGTCGGCGACGTGGCGGGCAAGGGGGTCTCGGCGGCGATCCTGATGGCCCGCCTGTCGAGCGATGTGCGTTTTACACTGGCCAGCGAGCCCGACCTGGCGAAGGTCGTCGGGCGGGTCAACTCGCTGTTCGTCCAGCAGGGCTGGGAGGACAAGTTCGTCACGATGATCTTTGCGGTCGTCGACCCCAAGAGCCACGAGATGACGCTGGTCAACGCCGGGCACATGGCGCCGATGCTCCGCGGGGCCGACGGCTCGGTGGTCGAGATCTCTGAGGAGGAGGCCGGCCTGCCGATCGGCGTCTACGACGGCTACGAGTACGAGTCGCTCACCCGCACGCTCGCCCCCGGCGACGTGCTGACCGTGTTCACCGACGGCTTCAGCGAGGCGATGAACTCCCGCCGCGACCTCTATGGAATCGAGCGGCTCGCCAAGGTCGCCGCCGCTAGCGCGGCCAACGTCACGGAGCTGGGCGAGCACATCCTGCAGGACGTGCGGGCGTTTGTAGACGGCTTTGCTCAGAGCGACGACATGTGCCTGACCTGCTTTGGCCGCAACCCGGCCTAACCCACCAAGAACCGGCGAACCTTTGGCTCCTACGAAGCCCCCAGCGGCAGACCTTCCGACGGCGGTTGTCATTTTCGACGGCGGTCGGGCCCACCTCCGCGAACGCGCCGAGGCGCTGCTGCCCGACCTCAAGCGGTACTTCACGGTGACGTCTGTGCAGGACGACCTCGACGAGGTGTTCCACCCCGAGGGGGCGCAGTTCGCGGTCACCCTTGGCGGCGACGGCACTATTCTCCGCACCGCGCGGCTGATGGGCGACCACCAGCTGCCGGTCGTCGGCGTGAATCTGGGGAACCTCGGCTTCCTGGCGGCGTTGCAGCCCGAGCAGCTCGACGCCGCGCTGCCCGAGCTGGCGGCCGGGCGGCACAACCTGATCGACCACCTGATGTTCGAGTGCGAGGTGGTCAACGAGGGCGGTTCGGCGGTCTCGCGGCTGGGGCTCAACGAGGTGGCGGTGCTGGCCGGCCCGCCCTTCTCGATGCTCGAGGCCCAGCTCTACGTCGACGGCGACCTGGTCGCGACCTACAACTGCGACGGCCTGATCATCAGCACCCCGGTCGGCTCGACCGCCCACAACCTGGCGGCCGGCGGCCCGATCCTGCGGAAGGACCTGCAGGCGTTCGTCATCTCGCCGATCAGCCCCCACACGCTGACCAACCGCCCGGTGGTCGACTCGGCCGACCACGTCTACGAGGTCGTCGTGCCGGCCCCCAACGACGGCACGACGCTGCTGGTCGACGGGCAGGTCGTGGCGCCGCTGACGCCGGGCGACCGGGTGCGGGTGAGCCGCAGCCGTTCGGTGTTCCAGCTGGTCGAGGTCAGCGGGCAGAGCTACTACCGCACGCTCCGCCACAAGCTCGGCTGGGGCCGCCGGCCCCGCGACCCCGAGGACGACGACCGCTGCTAGCAGCACGCTCGGATGCTGGCGAACTGCTCTAAGCCAGCGGGCCGCGATCGATTATGTTGGCGGGATCGACCGTTCGCCCCCCTCATCCTCAGGAAGGACCTTCAGGATGTCGTTTACCGGATACGCCGCCCGCTTGTCGCTGCTCATCGCAACCGCCCTGGTTGCCGCCCTCCCCTGCCCCGCCCGGGCGGCCTCGGAGGAAACTGCCAAGCACACGCTGCACTACAAGTTCCAGATCGGCGACGTCCTGCGGTACGACATCGAGCACAACGCGCTGATCCGTTCGACCATGGAGGGCTCGACCCAGAAGGCCCAGACCCGCAGCGCGTCGGTTAAGGCTTGGAAGGTCATCGACGTGCTGCCTAATGGCGAGATCGAGTTGCAGCACGTGGTCGAGGAGCTGCAGATGACCAACCGCCTGCCCGAGCGGGCGGAGATGAAGTACGACAGCACCAAGGACTCGACCCCGCCGGCCGGCTTCGAGGACGCGGCCAAGGCGGTCGGCGTGCCGCTGAGCCACATCCGGCTGACGCCGTGGGGCAAGGTGGTCGAGCATGAGATCAAGCACCACCAGCCGGCGGCCGACCCCTACGCGCCGCTCGCCGTGCTGCTGCCGGAGGGCCCGGTCGCCGTTGGCGACACGTGGGACGAGCCGGTCGAGATCAAGGTGAACCTGTCCGAGGGCGGTACGAAGGCCGTCAAGACCCGCCGGCACTTCCGCCTGGCGAGCGTCACCAACGGGGTGGCGGTTATCGAGTCGAAGTTCCAGGTCCTCTCGCCGGTGCAGCCGGAAGTCGAGGGCCAGCTCGCCCAGCGGTTCATCGACGGCACGGTGCGGTTCGACATCGCCAAGGGCCGGGTGATCAGCCAGGAGTACGACGTCGACAAGCGGGTCCTCGGCTTCGCCGGCCCGGCCAGCAGCATGCACTACCAGATGCAGATGTCCGAGCGTCTGCGGGACGAGTCGGCCACGGTCGCCAGCCGCCCCACTACGGCCGACGAGAAGTAGCGGCGGGCGGCGCCTGCGGGCCGACGGTTTTGGGGGTCGGGCTGCGCGTTTGGGGCCTCGACTTTGCGCGGCGAGTCTGGGATTCTGGAGGATCCCGCCGCGTATCCGTGCGGCGGGACGCCTCACCCTTCCCACGCTGCCTGCCCGCGAAGCTGCCGATGTCGACTACCTCGAAGACCTTGCCGATCCCCGAAGCGACCCTGCTTAAGCTGGCCGCCGAGACCCCCACGCCGTTCCACGTCTACGACGAGGCCGGCATCCGCCGCAACGCCCAGGCGTTGATCAAGGCGTTCTCCTGGGCCCCCGGCTTCCGCGAGTACTTCGCCGTCAAGGCGACCCCCAACCCGCACATCCTCAAGATCTTGTTCGAGGAGGGCTGCGGCATGGACTGCAGCAGCCTTGCCGAGCTGATCCTCTCCGAGCGCATCGGCGCCGGGCCAGAGGACATCATGTTCACCTCGAACAACACCCCGGCCCACGAGTACCAGAAGGCGAAGGACCTGGGCGCGATTATCAACCTCGACGACCTGACCCACATCGAGTACCTGCGGGACGAGGTCGGGCTGCCGGAGCTGATCAGCTGCCGCTACAACCCGGGCCCGCTCAGCGAGGGCTCGGCCATCATCGGCAAGCCGACCGAGGCCAAGTTCGGCTTCTCGCGCGAGCAGCTCATCGAGGGCTACGCGAAGCTCAAGGAGAACGGCGTTCAGCGGTTCGGCCTGCACGCGATGATCGTCTCGAACGAGCTGAGCGAGGACGCCCTGGTGGCCAACGCCCGGATGCTGTTCGAGCTGGCGATCGAGATCCACAAGAAGACCAGCGTCGCCGTGGAGATGGTCAACCTAGGAGGCGGCATCGGCGTCGCGTACAAGCCGGAGGACACGCCGGTCGACCTCGAGAGCTTCGGCTCGAAGGTGAAGGGCGCCTACGAGGAGGTGATCGTCGGCTCGGCCCTCGACGGCCTGAAGGTAATGATGGAGAACGGCCGCTGCATGACCGGCCCGTTCGGCGTGCTGGTCACCAAAGCGATCCACACCAAGCACACGTACCGCGACTACCTGGGCGTCGACGCGTCGATGGCCAACCTGATGCGGCCAGGAATGTACGGCTCGTACCACCACATCACCGTGCTCGGCAAGAGCGGCGAGCCGTCGGTCGGCAAGTTCGACGTCGTCGGCTCGCTGTGCGAGAACAACGACAAGTTCGCCGTGCAGCGCGACCTGCCGAAGGTCGAGATGGGCGACTACCTCGCCATCCACGACGCCGGCGCCCACGGTCACTCGATGGGGTTCAACTACAACGGCAAGCTGCGGAGCCCGGAGTACCTGCTGAAGGAAGACGGCACGCTGCAAATGATCCGGCGTGGGGAGACGCTGGACGATCTGTTCGCGACGCTGGAGTTCTGATGCGGGACCTTTCGGACCTGTGGTTTCGACTGCCGGGGGCGACGTCTGAATCCATCGCAGAGCTGCGATCAGAGTTCGGTGACTCGCTGCCGGAATCTTACTGCGAGTTCCTGTCCTGGTCGGATGGTGGCGAAGGCTCATTGAGCGTTCAGCCGTACAACCTGTGCCTCGATTCGGCGCCAGATACGGTACGCCACTGGCGAGACGCGACCTATCAAGAGTTCTTCCCCGGATTCATCGTTATCGGCAGCAACGGGGCCGGTGAGTACATCGCGTTTGACACCAGGTCGACGGCGCCGTGGCCGGTGGTCGCGCTCGATATGACCAATTCGAATCTTACCGAGTCTGTTCTTCCGATTGCGTCGACGTTTGACGAACTCGTTGATTTGATTTGCGATTGACTCCCGCCGGCTTTCATCAGTACATCCGCATCGGCAGGTACCCACCCGTCGGCAGCGTGATGATCCCCCACGTGCTCCCCTCTTCGAGCGTTAGCTTCTCGGTCTGGTCGGCCTCGCCGGGGATCTTGATGACGATGGTGTAGGTCGCCGGGGTGACCGTGTAGTTGAGGGCGTCTTTCGGGTCACGTCCCCCCTGCCCTGGCTTGAGCGGGTAGTTGGTCTTGCCGATCTGGTAGCTGACCGCCTGGGTATGGGCGTTGCCGAGGACGAGCCTGGCCTTGCCCCGCTCCGGCAAGAAGCCGTCCCGCTCGGCCTTCGCTGAGTCGAGCGTCACGATAGTGATGCTGCTGCCGGCGCCCGCGGGCTTGATCTCGGCCCGCAGTTCACGGCCCTCGCCGCGGTACACTAGCTTGCCATCGCTGACGCTGACCTGCGTCCAGCGCTGCTGGGGCAGCTCTCGCTGGTAGAACTTGCTGACCACGGGCCACGGCTCGGTTGATTCGGCGGTGTAGGTCTTGCGGTAGTTGGACCCCTCGCGGCTGTGCCCGTCGACACTGTCTGGGAACGGGACCTCCGCATGGCCGGCTGTTGAAGCATCAGCGGGCTGCGGCCCCGCGGCGACTTCGGTTGGCATCGAGGTGATCCGGGTTGTTGGGGTGAGCAACGCCGCGTCGATGGTCGCGGTGATCGACAACTGGCGGCTGAGGATCGTTTCGGGCTGCACGGTCCAGGCGCCCTGCACGCGGCCGTTGGCGATGGTCATCTCGTTCTTATAGTTCTCCGGCTGCTTGCCGCCGATGCCGACCCCGGGGACCGAGAACGAGAAGCTCTCGTAGTCGCCCAGCTGCAGGATCAGGTAGTCCGGGCCATCGAAATCATCATAGAGGTCCCACAGCGAGGGGTCGTCCTCGGTGCTGAGGAGCTGCTGCAGCTTGGCCAGCGGGACTGGCTTCGAGGCGAACACCACCTCGGTCGCGAAGCCGCCGCGGTCCTTCGTCTGGAAGCACGCGACGTTCTTGAAGGTATACTTCTGGCCTCCGTGGATGACGACTGCCTGGCCGGAGTTCGCCGCCACGCTAACGGGCGTCTTGGCCATCGCTGTGGCGGCCTGCGTCGGCCCGCCTGCTTGTGTCGACCCCCCGGCGGCGGCCGGGTTGCCGATCGGCAGTGACGCGACCGCCGCCAGCGGCGGCTTGCTGAGCGCGGGGCGTGAGCTCTCGTACTCGAGCACACTCCGCGAGCCGGCGGCGTGCGTAAAGACATTAACGCTCACCTCGTCGGCGCCCTTGCGGAACTCGGTGTACCGGCGGGTGTCGGTGAGAATCGGTCGGCGTGACTCGCGGAAGCCGAGCTTGCGTACCTGGTCGCAGTAGTAGTCGTAGGCCTCCTGCAGACCCTGCGGAGAGACCACCGTCGCGCCGTCTTCGTCGAACTTGGGAGGCTGGGCGTCAGCGGGGAGTGTGAGATTTTGGTGAACGAACATCACCCCGGGCGGCACCGGCAGGCCAGCGGCCGCCAACTTGGCGGGGTTGTCGACCCCGGCGAAGTCGAGCTCCTCACAATCAAGCCTCGCCCGCACCTCCTTGGACCACTGGCTGAGCCGCAGGTCGACCTCGGCGCTGTCGTGGGTGAACAGCAGCTCGATGGAGTCGTCGTCGACCTCGACCTCCGACTCGTCGAGCCGCCAGCCGCGGTCGGCCATCTCCCGCAGGTAGAACGCCGCGAGCGACTTCAGCGGCGAGTGGCTGTTGAACTGAATATCGCCCGACCAGGCGGTGAATCGCAGATCGTAGGTGTCGGGCGGGTACGGGAGCCGCGTCACTGCCGGGCTGAACTCTGCGGTTGAGGCCGCCGCTGTTTGGAGGCAAACCGCCGACAGCAGCAGGGCAACAAGGTTGGTCTGCATCATCTACTCCCCCCACTTGGTCTTGAGTGGACAGCGAAAGACGGCAGCCGGCGGGAGTCGTAACGCCGGTTGCCGAATTGCGGCAATTACCGGCGTGGCCGAATCGCCAAGCGGGCGTGCCGAGCTTCGCTCTAAGGGCAGATCAACGTCGGCGGGACAAACCCGCCACACACAACGCTAGCGCCAGCGGCACGAACGAAATTCCTGTAGCGTGACCGGAAGTCCCGCACGAAACCCTTCCGTACACTGCCGGATTCGTGCTCACGCAAATGGCGACGCGGAGGAAGTAAGCTCAGGGAAGACGTACTAATTGGCGTCGATCGTGACGCCGCGGTAGGTCATCTTGTCGCGTTTGCTCTTGAAGCGTGACGCGAGCTCGGGCATCTCGTCGCCGTGGCCGAGGATGATCACGACGTCGCCGGCGGCGAGCTGCGTGCTGTCGGGCGGGTGGAGCGTCGTGGCGCCGTCGGCCTGGCGGATGCCAACGATCAGGAAGCCGTGGTTGCCGCGGAGCTCGATGTCGGCCAGCCGCTTGCCATCGATTGCGCTGTCGGCGGTTACCTCAAGCTCCTCGAACCGGAGGCCGATGCGTCCGAGCTCCTCGCCCATGTCGGACTGGGTCGTGAGCTGATCGAGGATGTTCTCGGCGCTGGGGCGGATGATCATCTGGGCGAGTTTCTTGGCCCCGATCGCGGTCGGCAGCACTACCTTGTTGGCTCCGCAGCCCAGCAGCTTCTTCTCGGTGCGGGGGTTTTCGCCTCGGGCGATGATGGTCAGGTTGGGGTTCATCTCCCGTGCGGTGATGGTCACGAACACGTTGTTGGCGTCCTGCGAGAGCACGGTCGCGAGGACCGACGCCCGCTCGATACCGGCCTGCTGCAGGACGAACTCTTCGGTCGCGTCGCCGCTGACGACCAGGTAGCCGCGGTCCTGGGCCTCCTGCAGGCGGACGGCGTCTGAGTCGATCAGCACAAATGGCTTGCCGCCGGCCAGCAGCTCCTGGGCGAGGATCGTGCCGACGCGGCCGGCGCCGCACAGGATGGTGTGGCCCTCAAGCCGCTGGATGTCTTTGGTCATTCGTCTCGCCCCTAGGGCCTTGTTGAGCTCGCCGTCGATGAGCATTTGCATGAAACCGCCGACCGTGTAAATGACGGCGCCGTAACCGGCAATAATTACCAGGATTGTCAGCGCCCGTTCGGCCGGGGAGTCGACCGGTTGGATCTCGCCGTAGCCGACCCCAAATATGGTGATGATCACCATGTAGATCGAGTCGTCGAGCTGCCAACCCGAGGCGACGTAGCCGGTGACCGCGATCAGGCAAATCGCAAGGAACAACGCCAGGCCGGTGATGATCTTGCGGATCGGTCCCGAGATCGGCGTTCTCTGCCAGGCAGCCGGCGGTGTCGATGGCGGCGGGGTTTCCACACATCTCCTGCGGGTGCGGACAGTTGAGGTCGGGATTGCCTAGACGCTAGGCGACCCTGCCCAAGGAATAAGCTACGCGAACGCCGCTCGCCGCGGTCGCGCCTACCGCTGGGGACGCCGCGGATCGCCAGAACTTCTTATTTTTGAACAGTTTGTATCGTCACCTCACGGCGCGAAGGCCGCGGTGATAGCACGACTGGCGCACGGTTTGCATTTCGCGTGCCGTGGCTTCGGACTTACCAGCCGGCGCCCGTTTCCTTTCTTGTTGTGGGGCGTATCGCCCAGGCGGACCCAAGTTTCAAGGAGACCTCTCCCATCGAATCTCCGTGGCTCAAGCCGCGTCCTCGGGCCGTGGTCGCAGCGAGTCTGCGTCGACGGTCCGCCCGGTCCTGCGCCGGGTTTCCGGGGCTGCTGTGGATCCGTTCAGAAGTATGGCCAGAAGTACCGGCCTGCCGGTCAAAAGTATCGAGTTTGTTGAGCCGGTGGCACTGGATAGCAGCGGTGCTTATGCCGTATGCTCAGCTCTGCCCGGCGCGGCAGGCCTCGTACCGTGGCGGCCTACCGGTTCCAGCACGCCAGCCTGAGTTCGGACACGCGATTCGAGTCTGGCCCCTACCCCACATCGGCTAGTTCACAGGCGGCTCCCTCGCGACCGCCCTCCAACGTCCTCCTCCACATCCCAGGAGACCCCAAGTGAGCACGACCTCGACCCCCTCCCAGACTAGCTCCTCGAGTAGCAGCGGCAGCTCCACGCGGCAGTCCGCCATCTCAGCGGCCATCAACTACCGTCAGTCGAGCCCCGCGCTGGACTTCGCCAACAGCTCGCCAGAGGGCGTGTTCGGGTCCATGGTGTTTGGCAAGTCGCAGATGAAGAAGCGGCTTCCCAAGGCGATCTTCAAGTCGCTGATGAAGACCATGGAGGCGGGCGAGAAGCTCGACCCGACCGTGGCCGACGTCGTGGCGATGGCCATGAAGGATTGGGCCATTGAGAAGGGCGCCACCCACTACACGCACGTGTTCTACCCGCTGACCGGCGGAACCGCCGAGAAGCACGACAGCTTCATGTCGCCCACCGACGACGGCGGCACGCTCGCCTCGTTCAGTGGCAAGGAGCTGATCCAGGGCGAGCCGGACGGCTCCAGCTTCCCGTCCGGCGGCATCCGCCAGACGCACGAGGCCCGTGGCTACACCATCTGGGACGTCACCAGCCCGGCCTACATCCTGGAGAACCCCAACGGCACCACGCTGGCGATCCCGACCTGCTTTGTGTCGTGGACCGGCGAGGCGCTCGACAAGAAGACCCCCGTGCTCCGCAGCATGCAGGCCCTGGACGCCCAGGCGCACCGCATCCTGAAGTTGTTCGGCCACGACACCAAGGCGTTTGTCGCCTCGACGGCCGGCCCCGAGCAGGAGTACTTCCTGGTCGACAAGGGCTTCTTCTACGCCCGCCCCGACCTGGTGAACGCCGGCCGCACGCTGTTCGGCGCCGCTCCCCCCAAGGGCCAGGAGTTCGACGACCACTACTTCGGCGCCATCCCCGAGCGGGTGCTGGCGTTCATGTTTGAGGTCGAGCGCGAGCTGTTCAAGCTCGGCGTGCCGGTCAAGACCCGGCACAACGAGGTCGCCCCCGGCCAGTTCGAGCTGGCGCCGATCTTCGAGACCGCCAACGTCGCGACCGACCACCAGCAGCTCATCATGCTGGTGCTCAAGAAGGTCGCCAAGAAGTACGACATGGAGTGCCTGACGCACGAGAAGCCGTTCGCCGGCGTCAACGGCAGCGGCAAGCACGTCAACTGGTCGCTCGGCTCCAGCGAGCACGGCAACCTGCTTGACCCGGGCGACACGCCGCACGAGAACGCCCAGTTCCTGGTGTTCTGCGCCGCGGTCATCCGCGCCGTCTACAAGCATCAGGGCCTGCTGCGGGCGGTTGTCGCCTCGGCCGGCAACGACCACCGTCTGGGCGCCAACGAGGCCCCGCCGGCGATCCTCTCGATCTTCCTCGGCGACCAGCTGCAGGACGTGTTCGAGCAGATCAAGGGCGGCGGAGCCAAGAGCTCGTTGCCGAAGGGGAACCTCGAGGTCGGTGTCGACACGCTGCCGCCGCTCGACAAGGACGCCGGCGACCGCAACCGCACCAGCCCGTTCGCCTTCACCGGCAACCGGTTCGAGTTCCGTGCGGTCGGCTCCAACTTCTCGATCGCCGGCCCGCTAGTGGCGATGAATACCATCATCGCCCAGTCGCTCGATTACTGCGCCTCGCAGCTCGAGTCGGCCACCGGCGGCGACGAAGGCAAGCTGCACGGCGCGGTGCAGTCGCTGCTCTCGGACATCATGTCCGAGTGCGGCGACATCATCTTCAACGGCAACGGCTACTCGGAAGAGTGGCACGCCGAGGCCGAGAAGCGTGGCCTGAAGAACCTGAAGACCACCGCCGACGCGCTGCCCGAGTTGCTGACCGACGAGGTCAAGAAGCTCTTCAGCACCTACGAGGTGCTGAGCGAGCGGGAGCTCGAGAGCCGCTACGAGACCTACTGCGAACAGTACTGCATGACGGTCAACGTCGAGTCGAACCTGACCAAGCAGATTGCCCGCAAGATGATCTTCCCGGCGGCCATCCGCTACCAGAACGAGCTGGCCACCACGTGCACGAACCTCAAGGCCCTCGGCTACGAGTTCGACACCAACACCCTCGACAAGATGACCGGCCTGGTAAAGTCCTTGCAGGACGCCATTGCAACGCTTGCCGAGGCGACCAAGGAAGGCTGCGAGGAGGTCAACCACTGCTGCACGGACGTGCTGCCCGCGATGCTTGAGGTCCGCAAGTACGCCGACCAGCTGGAAGCGGTCGTGGCCGACGACCTCTGGCCGCTGCCGACCTACCAGGAGATGCTGTTCATCAAGTAGTTCGGCACTGCTCAATTAGTTTGCCCGCCTACCGGCCGGGCGGCGGCCGCCCCGCGCGGACCGTCGCCCGGCCGGTTTTTTCGTTACCGCCCCCGCACGACCTTCCCGCCCGGCCACCCCATGCCCAATCACCCCAACGAACAGGCGATGATCCACGCCTGGCGGGCGAACGCTACCGCCTGGGCCGACGCGGTCCGCGGCGACAAGATCGCGAGCCGCGTCGCGGTGACCAACGAGGCAATCGTCAACGCCGTGACGACGCTCAAGCCAAGGTCGGTGCTCGACGTCGGCTGCGGCGAGGGGTGGCTCGCCCGAGAGCTCACCAAGCGGGGCGCCGACGTGCTAGGCGTCGACGCTATCGTCGATCTCGTAGAGCAGGCCCGGGCCGTCGGTGGCGGCGCTTTCGAGCAACACTCCTACGACGAGCTGGCCGCCGGCTCGGTGCCCCGGCGGTTCGACGCCGTGGTGTGCAACTTCTCGTTGTTCACCGACCATTCGGTCGAGCGGCTCTTCGGCCGGATCCCGGAGATGCTCAACCCGGGCGGGCACTGCGTGGTGCAGACGCTCCACCCGATCACGGCGCCGGGCGACCTCCCCTACAAAGACGGATGGCGGGACGGGTTCTGGGACGGGCTTGGCGAGGGCTTCTTAGACGCGCCGCGTTGGTACTTCCGCACGCTGGCGTCGTGGGTGCGGCTGTTTAGCTGTTGTGGGCTTAAGATCGTTCAGATTGTCGAGCCGACCGCCCAAGACGGGTCCCGACCGTCCTCGCTGATCCTTGTGGGCCAGAAGTCGTAGCCGAGTCGCAGCGGGGATTTCAGCCGCCACAATAGGAAGCCCGCGGCCCCACGAGGCGGGGATCCGGCCCCTCGGACTTCCGAAAAACGAGTAGTCCCTGCGGACTTAACGGAACGCCAATGTAGAGTTCTGCATGCGGAGCCGGTGTGCGTTTACTCTTGTTGAACTGGTGATTGTGGTCCTCATCCTCGGGATTCTTGCGGCGGTCGCTGCGCCGCGGATGTTCGACACCGCCGGCGATGCTTGCGAGAGCACGCTCAGGCACAATCTTGCCGTCGTCCGAGAAGCGATCTCGTACTTTAGGGCCCAGCAGGGCGCCTTGCCCGGGGCGGACGGAACCGAGGCGACCTTCCTGGCGGATGTCGGCGCTTACCTGACCACGCCGTTCCCATAGAACCAGTTGAAGGGCAGCAGCAGCGTCGCCGTGAAGACCACTGGGACAGCTTTGTCGGTCGGGGGAGCCACGGGCTGGTGCTACGACAACCAGACTGGCGAGTTCATCGCCAACTCGAACGGCATGTCGAGCGACGGTGTGCGGCGGTACTCGGAGTGGTGAGCGTAATCCAGCAATGGCGGTAGCCTACCCGACCCGCTCTACGGCGCTGACACCGGCTCGCCGACCTTGGGCCAGCCGTCCTGGGTCCAGGTGAGCGGCCGGACCTGCAAGATCCGCTGCGCCTGGAGGTTCTCGACGTCGTACGTGTGGTGCACCATCCACTCGCCCTGGTCGGTCGCGATCACGCCGTTGTGGCCGGGGCCGCGCCAACGCTCGCTGTTCTGCAGCACCACCGTGCCGCCGCCGTCGAGCATCCTGCGTCCGTCGGCGTCGACGTACGGGCCGGTTGGTTGACGGCTGCGTCCGACCGCTACCTTGTAGGTGCTCTTAGCGCCGTCGCAGCAGCCGTCCCACGAAACAAACTGGTAGTAGTAGCCGTTGTGGAAGTAGACGAACGGCGCCTCGATGGCGTGCGAGCGGGTGTCGGGCCGGGCGGCGACCGGCAGGATCTCGGCCGCCTGTCTTGGCTTGCCGGTCGACGGGTCGACCTCGATGACTTTGAGGCCCGCCCAGTGCGATCCCCAGAACAGCCACCAACGGCCGTCCTCGTCGACCAGCAGCGCCGGGTCGATCGCGTTGAAGTCGGTCCGCGAGGCGTCGGAGTCGATCACCTTGCCGCGGTCCTCCCAGGCGTAGTCGGGGCTCGCCGGGTCGAGCGACTTGTTGATCGCCAGGCCGATCGCCGAGTGCTGGCTGCCGAACGTCGAGACGCTGTAGTACAGGTAGTACAGCCCGTCGTGGTAGCTGAGGTCGGGAGCCCAGATGCCCTGCGTGCCGGGCACGTCGCGGGCGGCCCAGGCGGGCACGGCGTCTTCGAACACGCGGCCCGACTTGGTCCAGTGCACCAAGTCGGTGCTGCGGAGCAGCTGCACGCCCTCGCCGGTAGCGGCGACATAATAGACGGTCTTGCCGTCGTCACTGGTGACCGCCACCCCGGTTGGGTCGGGGGCGCCGTTGAGCAGTCCCTCGCGGGCGCTGGTTTCACTACGCGCCCCGCGTGCGCTGAACGCTACGGCAGCGAGCAACAGAACAGCGGCCAGCGTAGGTCGAAGAGCAAGGGCGTTCGTCACGGTGTTGGGCATCGTTGAGGAGGGGCTGAATTAATTCTAGGGCATCGTGGTGAGATCGGGTGGTTGGGCGAGAGCACCAACCCGATTTTAGCAGGGCAGCGGCGGACCCGCGGGCGAGAACGCCGCGTTTAGCCGAAATGCTTGTGCGACCCGTCGCACCCGGGCGGCCTCTTGGTGTGGCCGCAGGTGCAGTCGTTGATCCCCTTGCCGGCGAGGATCTGCGGGGCAAACTTAGCAATCCGGGCGGCGCGGGTGGCGGCCTACTTGGCGCCGGCGAAGTGCAGCAGGTACGCGCGTTGGCGACCTGGCGTCAGGGCCGCGAACGCATCGCGGAGGGCTGGGTCGTGGTCGATCGCGTCCTGGAACTCTAGCGGGAGTTCGACCTCGCGGCCCTGCTCGAAATCGATCCGCTGGCCAGACTCCTCGATACGCACGGCTTCCTTTAGGTACTTGGTTAGCACCTTCTCGAGCGCGACAACGTCCTCGGTGTCGGTGAAGCGGACGACCCGCGCCGCGCGGGTGTTCTCGCCCGGCTTGGCAAGGATCTTCTGCGGGTCCTTCAGCAGGGCGCCCTTGAAGAAGCTGAGGGTGCAGCAATCCTTGAATTCGCCGAGGATGACGATGTTCTTGCCGCCGGAGGTGTATCAGGGCTGGCGCCACTTGAAGTCCTCCTGCAGCCCGGCTGCGAGGACGATCCGCCGGAGAGCGGTCAGCTCGGCCCGCCACTTCTTGAGCGACTTCAGGTAGTCGTCGACTTTTGCGTTCGCGGTGCTCATAGGCGTGATCCGACTCGTCAGGCCACCTATTTACTGATCCCGGCGCCGCACAGACCGAGGCCGACCAACCGAAGGCCGGTTTCTGTGTGGGCAGGCTCAATGCGGCGGGTTCATTCGCCGCGGAGTCATGAATGATGCGGGCCCGCGGGCCCTGCGTCTATGGCTTCTTCGGCGGCGTGAAGCGGATCTTCTCCACCAGCGTGTGGGGATCGCCGTTCTCGATGTAGCCGCTGATGGCGGTGATGGCGCGGATGGTGTAATCGTAGCGGAGGTTGTAGTCGGCGTCGATCTCGACCTCCGGCTCGTCGCCCGCCCCGGGGCCGCCGTCGTCCTGGACGATGGACCGCAGGTACTGGTGCAGCTGGGCGAACGCGTCGGGGCCGTTGCCGAACGACTTCTCGCCCATCTGGACCGACGCCAGCTCGCCGTTGTCGTTGGCGGCCAACCGGAGGCGGAGCGTGGGAGTCTCGAGCGGCTGCGGCTGTGTGTTCTCGCTCGGCAGCGGCATCCGGATGTTGAAGTCGCCCTCGGGCAGCACGATCTTGAACGTCATGATGAAGAACACGAGCAGCAGGAACACGATGTCAATCATCGGCGTCATCTGCAGCTCGATCTTTTCGCGGTGGTCCGCGTGACGGATCTTCATGATGCGGTGCTAGGCGCTGGGCGGCAGTTGGTAGCGGGAGGATGTTATGAAGCGTCGCGACTCGGCCGCGCGGAGGTGCGTCGCTACTCACGCATGATCAAGGTGTTCTCGTCGCTGGTCTTGCCGCGGAGGGCGAAGGTCTCGAACTCGGCCTCCTGGCAGGCGCTGATCGCCTCCTGCACAACGCCAGTGCGGACGGTCTCGTCGGCGCGGATGATGACGGTAACTTCCGACAGCTTCTTGGTCTCGCCGTAGGCCTTGATGATGGCGGCCTCGCGTCGCAGGGCCGGCAGCAGGGCGTCGGGCTCCAGCTCGTCCCGGGCGAAGAGGATGGTCTCGTCCTTGGTGATTTGAATGGTCAGCGGCTCGTCGTACGGCACGTCGGGCGGTTGGGCGAGCTCGCTCGCCGGCAGTGTGATCCGCTGGTCCTGCTCGACCTCGGTGAAGTTGATCAGCACCATGAAGAACGCGATGAGCTGAAACGTCATGTCGATCATCGGGGTGAGATCGCCCTCGGAAGCCTCGAGCTGTCGGCGGCGGGTGATTCTCATGGCGGGCGGTGGTTGGAGGACGCTGGGCGCTGGGGGAACGGCGCGGGCGCCTACTTCTGGAAGCGGCTCATCAGGCCCTCGCTGACGATGCCGACCTCGAGCACCAGGCGGGCGACCCGGTTGCGGAGGATGTTGTAGGCGGCGATCGCCGGGATGGCGATCATCAGGCCGGCCAGCGTGGTGAAGAGCGCGGTCGAGATGTCGCCGGCCAGTTGGCTTGGCTTGGGGGCGCCGGTCGTGGTGGTGGCGATGGTCTGGAACGCGCTGATCATGCCCTGCACGGTGCCCATCAGGCCGATCATCGGGCTGATGGTGCCGATCAGGGCCATGTAGCTGAGCCGGTGCTCGAGCTTCATGTTCTCTTCTTCGCCGACTTCCTGCATCGCCTCGATGGCCTGCGGGTAGCCCTGCCCCGCCGACAGCTTGCCGAGGCCGGCCGACAGGACCTTGCCGAGGAACGACTCGTCGGCGTTGGCGAGCTCGTAGGCCTCGGTGTACTGCTTGGCGTTGAGGTGCTCCTCGAAGCTCTCGGTGAGCTCCGCCGGCACGACGTTGCTGCGGCTGGCCTGCAGCAGGTTCATGACGAACAACGCCACGAGCGTGAACGACAACGCCAGGAAGACGATGCTGTAGCCCCAGCCGAGCGACTCGGCGACCCAGGTCAGGTAGTTCTTCTCAGCGGGGATGGCGGCCGCGTCGGCCGCCTCGTCGCCGCCCTGGGCGAACGCGACCTCGGGGGTCGCCAGCACGGAGACCACCGCCACGGAGCCAAGCAGCAACGACAACGAGAGAAAGCCCGCCAGGCCTGTCCGGCCCAGCGGCCCAATTGGTAACCGCATCTGGTACTCCTGTCGCTCGCGCGAGTAGGTTCTGTTCCGAAGAAGTTTTCAGTCTAGTCAGGCCGCCCACGGGCCGCAAAGGCTCGGTGGCTCGGCTCGCCGCGGGGCCCGCAGTTCGGCGAGAATCGGTAGGAGTTAGGAGGGCTGCGGTGGTTTTCGGAGCGGTCCGGCGGCCGGCAGGGTCACTCTCGGGTCACTCCGCCTTACTTCTGAGCCCACTGGCTGGCGGCGTACCGCTCCTTGAGGGCCTGGCGGGCCTCACGGGCCTTGGACGACTGGCCGATGGTGTCCCACAGGTCGCCCAGGTGGTATAGCGCCTCGGCGTGGGCGGCGGGCTGGGCGTCGTACAGCAGGTCGACATGCAGGTATGCGAACAACGCCTCCTTGGTTTGCCCGGCGGCCAGGTAGCAGCCTCCCAGGGCGTTGTAGGCGTCGGCGTGCAGGCCCTTCTCCTCGGGGTCGGCCTCGGCGATCACCGACCGCACCAGATCGGCGCCCTCGTCTGCCTTGCCGGCGGCGCCGAGGCTCACAGCTCGGCCGAGCTTAGCGGCGAGGGCCTGCGTCTTGTCGGCGGCCGAGTCGCCGGCCATGGTCTCGGCCTGGGAGAAGCGCTGGATCGCCTCCTCGTGCTTTCCCTCGGCCTGCAGCGCCTTGCCAACCAGCACGGCGGATCGGACCTTGTAGGCGGGGATCTTGCTGCGGGCCAGCAGCTCGTACTTCTTGATGGCGGCGTCGTTGTTGCCGAGGGCCACGAGCATGTCGCCGATCAGCTCGGTCGCCTCGAGGAAGTGGTAGCTCTGGCGGTTGGCGTTGAGGAAGCTGTTGAGCTCGCTGCCGGCGTCGGTCATCGAGCCGTCGCCCATCAGGGCCCGCTTGGCGGCGCAGTACGCCTTGTAGAACGCGACGTCCTGCTTGATCTCGTCGCGTTTGACGTCGGCCATCGACACCTCCCCGAGCTTCGAGATCGCCTTCTCGTAGGCGCCGCTGAGGGCGTTGACGCGGGCCTGGGTCAGCGCCGAGGGCTCGCCGCCGTACTGGATGCTGCGGATGTCGGCCACGGAGACCGGCGTCTCGCGGCCGCCGCGTTCGATCACGACGCCCAGCGGGCTGACCTTGGTGACCTCGCCGGTCTGCGCGCCGGAGTAGGTGCGGACCCGGTCGGTCTGCGCTTGGCTGGTGGCTGTGACCAACGCCGCCACGACGAGCGCGGTCAGCGTCAGGGAGTGCTTGCGAATCATGGAGGATTATCCGAGCGTGATGCGTTGCGGAAGTTTGGTAGGGGCCGCGCTGGTGAATTCCGAGAGGCCGACCGGCTTCTCGCCCTCGGCGCGTTGGATCTTCTTGAGCAGCGTGTCGAACTGCGTGCGCCGCTCCTCGCCGCCCAGGTCCGAGTACTGTCGCGACAGCAGCAGGATCGTCTTGCGGGCGCTGGCGAACTGCCTCTGCTGCTGATCGCCAGAAGCCTTCATCCCGGCCAGGTAGCGGCTGGTCGCGACGTTCAGCCACGACTCGAAGAACAGGTCGCGGTACTCGGGCTTGCTGCGGGCGACCTTGCCGCTAACGCTGGCGAGCTTGCTCCAGCCCCAGATCAGGTTCTTGCCGGTCTTGACCGAGGGACGCGCGCCGCGGATCGAGTCTTGCAGGTGGCCGGCGTCGCCCTGCTGGCCCCACTCCTGCAGCGTGTAGGCGGCCAGCTTCTGAACGTCGAGCATCATCTCGCGTTCCTCTAGCAGTCCGGCGAAGGTCTCGATGGCTTTGTCGTACTCGCCGAGGCCCTTCTGCGCGGCGCCCAGCTGCATGCGGACCGCCAGCGAGGAGGTCGGGCTGGGGGCGGACGACGGGTCGCTCGCGGCGCGCTCGGCCAGCGACCGGAAGCCATCGCGGGCCCGCTCGAAGAACTGCTTGCGTTGGGCGTCGTCGGCGTCGCCCTCGAGGCCCTCGCCGAGCCTCAGGTAGGTCTGCGCCATCCACTGCTGCATGGTCCAGTCGCCGCCGGTGTCGGCCTCGCCGATGCGGGCGACAAACTCGGCGAACGCGCCGCTAACCCGCTGCGCGTCGGCGGTCTTGCCGGCCTGCTGCAGCTCTTCGATCTGCCGCTGCAGCTGCACTCCGAGCGCGAAGAAGATGCGCGTCAGCGCCTGCTTGTCTTCAACAGCCGACTCAAGCTCGCCCATCACGTTCATCGCGTCGGCGGTGCGGGGCGGCGTCATCGACAAGTACGCCTGCAACGCGGTGCGGTAGGCCTCGGCCTTAAGGCCGGGGTTGTCGGCGATCGTGCGGGCGCCCTGCTTGGCCAAGGCCAGCGGCCCGATCTGGCGGTCCTCCAGCAGCTTCACGGCGTCGGCCGCGGCGCCGTCGGAGAGCCTGGCCTGAGCCAGGAACAATGCGCCGGTAATCGCGGTGACGTCGACGTCGTTGTCGAGCTGGGTGACGGCATTGAGCGCGGACTCGAGGTCGTTGGCCGCGCGGCGGCGTTCGGCCGGCGAGGCCGAGGCGCCCGAACGGGCCGCCTGCTCCCAGCCGGCCAGCGCCAGCCGCAGCTCGAGCGGCGCCCGCCGCTCGGCGGGCACATTCTCAAGCACCGTCCTCGCGTCGTCCAAGCGGTTGTCGCGGATGGCGGTCGAGAGCAGCACGCTGAACGCAGAGTCGGCCAGCGGGCTGCCGGCCCAGCGTTGAGTGACGAATTTGCAGAGCCGCACCATGTGATCGCTGGCGAAGTCGGTCGACTCGCCGGACTGCTCGGCCTCGATCCGCAGCTTTTCAAAAGCGGCCATCGCCAGCTTAGTGGCGCCCTCGGCGGCCGGGTCGCTGGGGTGCTTGGTCGCCAGGAACTCGGCCAACGCCGCGCAGCTCAGGTAGTCGCCGGTCTCCCAGTACAGATAGCTGAGCTTGTTGCGGGCGTCGTTGAGTCGGGGGAGGGGCGTCTCGGAGTCAGCGAGCCGCAGCGCCTGGCGGAACAACGCGAGCGCCCGCAGCCGTTCTTGCTGAGCCGAGTCGCCGCCGGCGTCGTCCTGACCCGTGCGGGCGGCTAGCTGCGTCGCGAACACGGCATTCAGCGCGTCGACGCCCATCTGGTAGGCCTCTTGGAAGGTCGCGGCGTCGACCTGGCCGGCGCCGAGCTGGTCGTTGAGCGCAACAAGTTTCAGCCGGGCGTCCGACTGGTGCTCGTTGAAGCCACGCGACGCGTCTGCAAAAAGGTCGCGGGCCTGCCGCCGCAGTTCCTCTGTCTTGCCCTTGTCGGTCGCCGCGTCCGCCAGGGTGATCGCGGCCCGGCCGAGCTCGTACTTCAGGGCCAGCACCGCGGGCTGCGACTGCTCCTTGCGGGGGATGTCGTCCAGCCACTCGGCGCCACGCTCGAGCGCCTCGCCGGCTTCGTCCTGAGCAGTCAAACCCGCTACGAGGCTCGTCTGGGCCATGCGGACCAGCCGCCGCAGGCTGGGGTCTTCGGTCGGCAGCGAGGCGACCACCTCGAAGCAGCCGTCCGCCAGGCGGTGCTGTCCGAGTTCCTGGTAGCAGCGGCCCTCGTACAGGTGGGCGTAGAAGCCGATGCCGGCCGACTGCTGGGTGTCGTACTTCTCGTAGAGCGCAGCAAAGTCTTTGGCCGCCTTCTCCAGCAGTTGCTTCCGCTCGTTGGAGTCTGACGGGTAGGTCTTCGCCAGCTCGTTCAGGGCGCGGGCGTTGGAGAGCCGTGACTGGGCGAGTTGGAAGCGGAGCTGCAACCGCTGCTGCGCCTCGGGGCTGCCCGGTTGAACCGACTTGAGCGGCTCGAGCGCTTCCTCGTAGGAGGCCTCGGCCTGGTCGAGCAGCCGCCGCGATTCCTGGATGTCGGTCCGCGCGCGCTCGATCTCGGCGTTGCGCTCGCCGGCCGACAGCCGCTCGGCGGCGGCGGCACGCCGGCCGGCGCCGTTGATCAGCACGCCGGCGAGCTTCGCGTTCGCTTCGGCGACCAGTCGGGGCGCCTGGTTGGCTTCGGTGAAGGCCTTGAGGTCGCGCCGGGCGTTGTTGACTGCGGCTTCGCGGGCCGACTGGGAGCTAAGGGTCTGGGCGTGCTCGAGCTGAGTGACCGCCCGTTCGTAGGGGATCCGCTCGCGGACCGCCGGGTCGGCGCGTCCCGGCTGCTCTAGCAGGTCCAGGTACTCCAGCGCGAGTTCGTAGTGCCCTGCCGCCCGCATCGCGTCGAGGAACTCGGCGGTGTCGTCGGCGGCCTGCGAGCGGCGGGGCCAGACGCACAGCGCGAGACCTAGCAGTAGAACCGTGGAGATTCGCCGGATGGGCATAGCAAAGGCAGGGGGGACAAGGCTGCGGCAGCGAGCGGAGTCGTCGCGCGGAGGACGCATCCCCTGACTATAAGCGAAACCAGGCGTTTCTCTCCATCGGATGGCAAAAACCAGCCCGATCAGCCCTCGTCCGCAATCCGGTTCAACCGATTCTGCAGACCGTCCGGGATAGGCACGTCGCGCAGCAGCTCGTTCAGATCAAGGGCGTCGACCGCCGCACCCTCGCTCCCGACGCGGGACTGCACGCCGCGCTGCGCTGGGTCGAAACGTTGCGGGCCCACGAAAGCGTTAAGGAAGCCGCTGTCCGAGGCGTCCAGCGAATGAAGGTGGTCTGACATCTAAGGCGTTCACTTTCCCGATCACCCCGCCAACCAAACTGTGGGCCGATCGAATTCTGGTTACACACCCCCGCAGGGGCGTCCCCTCCCGGCCCGGCGGCCGGACCCAACCCGCTGGTGCGGTGGGTCCTTCTGCCGGGGGCAACGCGCCGGGCTGTGCCCGGCCGCAGCAGCGCTCCCTAGGAAGTTCTAGGCTCTAACAACGGTCGGCAAACTGTCGTTGAAGTCTATCGCTTGGAGAGACTAAGGAGGTGTTGGCGGAGTCGCCGGCGGGCCCGACTGACGCGTGAGAGCACCGTTCCTAACGGCACGCCCAGTGTGTCAGCGGTCTGCTGGTGGGTAAGCTCTCCCACGACGACCAGGAGCAAAGACTCCCGGAGCTCGGGGGACAGCCTTGAGAGTGCGTACTGCATCTCGTCAGTGTACTCGTGAGCCAACGGATCCTCGGCCTCGCAAGCGACCTCGTCAACGCGATCACCCGCGGCCACCGGGACTCTCCCGGACCGCCGCCAGCGATCAACGACACGCCGCCGCAAAATTGCCGCCAACCAAGCCCGCTCTCCCCGACCCTGCTCGAATCGCTCTCGGCTGGTCCATGCACTCCGCATGGTTTCCTGCACAATATCCTCTGCGTCGTGGGGCGAGCCTACCAAACGGTAGGCCAACCGGTACAGCGCGGTGGAATGCTCTTCGATGAGTTCGTGAAACTCGGCCCGTGTTAGCGACACCCGTTGCCTCTCCTATCTGCCTGTTCCGTGCAGATGCTGGAGTATTTTGTGGCCTGCCCGGTAGCGGACAGACCACGCTTGTTCCGACCGTAGTATCGCAGCCTGCACGGTTTTCTATTGCCGCTTGGCAGGAATTTTCTAGAGATTTTGCAACGCGTTGTGCCGCAACGGTTTAGTGCAGCTGCATTGAGCCCTCCGGGAGGCAAAATGGGGTGAAACTGCGGTCTGCTTAAAAATTGCCACGCCCGCGGCGCCTCATTGCCCGAGCCGGGGTTTGTCTCCTTACGCCGATAGCGACCCCGGCTCCACTTCTCAGCGGCGAGCTAAATCGCCGACCTGAATCTCTACCCTGGAGTAGACCTCATGAAACTGTCTAATGCTGCGCGCACGGTGCGAGATGGGTTGCTGATCGTTGCAGCGGTGACGGGGCTTGGCGGCTTGGCCGCCTCGGCGCAGGTGATCGCGCCGACCATTAACGACGTCTCATTCGCCACTGTCAGCACTGACAGCGGCGCGGCGATCTTGGCAATGTCGCTCGTGTGCCTCGGCCCCGGTCGTCGGCGACTCGGCTGACTGGTAAGCTGCTGGCGGTCCGTTCCCCAACCCACCGCCAGCCGTTATGCCCGCCGCCGAAACCGCCATCGCCGCCGCCCAACGCTTGTCGCGGGCGATGAACAAGCTCGAGTTCGATCCTCCGGTCGAATGCGTCTACAACCCGCTGACCTACGCCTGGGCCGCCCACGAGGCGTACCTGCGGCAGATCCCGCCCGGCGGTGTGCGGGTGCTGATGCTCGGCATGAATCCCGGCCCGTGGGGCATGGCCCAGACCGGCGTGCCCTTCGGTCAGGTCGCCGCCGTGCGGGACTGGATGAAGATCGACGCGCCGATCAAGACGCCCAAGCACCAGCACCCCAAACGCCCGATCAACGGGCTAGCCTGTGAGCGGAGCGAGGTGTCCGGCGAGCGGCTGTGGGGGCTGATGCAAGCGAGGTTCAAGACGCCCAAGCGGTTCTTCAAGGAGCACCTGGTCGCCAACTACTGCCCGCTAGCCTTCATGGAAGAGTCCGGCCGCAACCGCACGCCCGACCACCTGCCGGCGAGCGAGCGGGCGCCGATCACCGAGCTGTGCGACAAGCACCTGGCCGAGTTAATCAAGGCGGTGCAGCCCGAGTGGGCGGTGGGCGTGGGCAAGTACGCCGAGAAGTGCCTGCTGCGTGTAGCGGGCGATTCGGTGAAAGTCACCACGATGCTGCACCCCAGCCCGGCCAGCCCCGCCGCCAACCGCGGCTGGGCCGAAGCCGCAATTAAGCAACTCGAAGCGGCCGGCGTGTGGTAGCAGTGCACATAGCGGGGTAGCGGCAACGCGTGATGCATGGTCGCGGTGTGGGGGCGTGGAGCAGCCTCAAATCAATCCGGTATTGTGGCCGCCCGGTTCGGCGTCACAATAGTCTGGATTAATCCGCCCACTCGTACGCCGAGCCATGCGGGGTCGCGACCAATGAACTTATCCTCTCTGGGGTTGCTGCTTTGTTGGGGGGCGGTGCTGTACAGCTCAGCCTCGGCGGAGTACGCCGTTTACGAGTCGGTGGACGCGGGGCGGTCTTGGAGCAAGTCGGACAAAGGGCTGCCGGCCGACCTACGCGTCAATGCATTCGCTGTTTCCGGCGGACGGCTGCTTGCCGCAACCGAAAGGGGCATCTATTTCTCCGGCGACGACGCGGCGACTTGGCAGCCGGCGAAAATGTCAGCGTGGCCTACCTCGCGGACGCTCTGCGTCATCGACGCCGGCGGGCGCCTGCTCGCGGGTACCGACAGCGGCCTCCTCGAGTCTAGTGACGGCGGATCAAGCTGGCGCCCCACAGATTCCTTCCCGTCCGCTCGCGTCCGCAGTCTGCTTGCCAGCCGCGGCAAGGCCTGGGCGGGCGCAGACGACCAGGGAGTTTGGGTTTCTAGCGATGCAGGCAGGTCCTGGTCCGCAGCATCCGACGGGCTCCCGGCTTCGCCGCAGGTTTTTTCGATGGCGGACCTCAATGGCCGCGTCTTTGCGGGGCTGTACAGTCGTGGCCTTTGGGAGTGGGAAGCTGCAACGGAATTGTGGGAACAACGGCGGCCGGTTGAGCCGCTGACGATCGCCGCGGCCGGCGGCACGCTGGTAGTCGGACACAACCCCGGCGGACTGCATTGGAGCGAAGACCAAGCCGTCACGTGGCGCCGCGGCGTCGACCCCTCGACCGCCGGGGTGGGCAAGGCATTGATGTCCGACGCGCCGGTATGGCGCTTGGAGTCGGGGGACGAGTTGGTGTTAGCAGGCGTGGCAGATGGCGTGTACCTGTCGCGTGACCTCGGCCGAACATGGCGCCGAGTTGAGCAGGGAATCCCCGCCGGAGCTCCCGGGATAGCGTTCTATGTAGGGAAGCGTGTAGCGTTGGCCGCCGTTATCTTGGGGGGCAGTATCGACTCCCGAAACTCCGATTAGCATTCGCGTGGCCGCGTCAGATGCATTACCGCGATTGCGGCATTGGGTCTCAATCCGATCGCGGCGCTTTGATATTAGGAATTGGCAAGCACCATCCCCGCCACACCGGCCATCAAAACGTAGTAGAAGAAGACCCACCAGGTCTGACGGATCAGCCGGCCCTCTTGGCCGCTGATGCCGACCACCGCCGACGCCGCTACGATGTTGTGCACGCAGACGGTGTTGCCCGCGGCGCCGCCGACCGCCTGCAGCGCTACGACCCACAGCGGGTCGGCCGCGATGCGGGTGGCGACCTCAAACTGGAACAGCGAGAACATCATGTTGCTGATGGTGTTGCTGCCGGCCACCGCGGCGCCCAGGCCGCCGACCATCGGCGCCACCGCGGGCCAGGCGGCGCCAGTAATCTGCTCGACGCCTGCTGCCAGCGCAAGCGGCATCGAAGGGAGCCCCGCGGCGCCCCCCGCGCTGAGGATGAAGACCTGCACCATCGGCGCGGCGAACAAGAGCGCTACCGACGCCCGCCCAACCGTCGCTAGGGCGCCCTGCCCTTCGTCGACAAACGCCCGCCACGAGCAGCCCCCGACCCGGCGAAACAGCAAGAATGCCGCCAGCGAGACCATCACGAACAACGCCCCGGGCGAGTACAGTGGCGCCACGCTCCGCGCGAACGCGGCGCCGTAGCCGCTCTGGGCTCCGACGACAAAGTAGTTCAACGCTTGTTTGAGCGGCGGCGCCGTCCGCGAAAGCAGCAGCAGTACCGCCGCGGCCGCGTAGGGCGACCACGCCAACCAGGGCGGGATTAACCTTTCACGCTCGTCAGTGGCCCCGGCGCTGCCGAGCTGGCCTTGCCAGTCCGGATCCCATTGCTCCTCGGGGGCGAAGTCCCACGGCTGCTCCGCGTAGCGGCGGAATACGCCGGCCTTCAGAGCGCCGGTCACCACGGCCAGGCCGACTAGCCCGCCCGCCAATGCCGGGAACTCGGGCCCAAGCAGCCACGCGGCCGCCAGGTACGGCAGCACCATCGCCAGCGCCGCGAATAACGCAAACGGCCACACCGCCAGCCCGTCCCGCAGCGATCGGTTGGGCCCGTAGAAGCGGGTCATTAACGAGACCATCAGGAGCGGCACCAGCGTGCCGATCCCCGCGTGCAGCACGGCGACCCTCAGGCCAATCGTCGTCAGGAATTCGCGCCAGCCCTCCGGGCCTGCGCCGCCAACGGTGGCGGCCAACTGCTGCACACCGGGGTCGCCCGACAGCCCGGTTGATACGCCAACCAAGATTGGAGTGCCGGCGGCGCCGAACGAGACCGGCGTGCACTGTATCGCCAGGCCCGCGAACACAGCGGCCAGCGGTGGGAAGCGGAGTCCGACCAGCAGCGGCGCCGCGAGCGCAGCCGGGGTGCCAAAACCGGCCGACCCCTCAATAAACGAGCCGAACAACCACGCCACGACAATGACCTGCACCCGCCGATCGGGAGACAGGTCCGAGATGCTGCGGCGGATCGACGCCATCGCTCCGCAACGCTCGAGCGTCTTCAGGAGCAGCACCGCGCCAAAGACGATCGCGAGGATCTCGCCGGTGATCACCAGTCCCTTGACTGACGCCGCGGCCACCTGCCCTGCCGGCAGTCCCCACAGCACCAACGCCGAGGCGACCACCGCCGCGTAGCCAGCCGGCATCGCTACCTTCGCCGGCAGGCGAAACGCGGCGAGCAGCACGCCGACCAACGCCAGCGGCGCAGCGGCGGCCAGGCTCAACGCGATCCCGCCCATCCTGCCCCCTCGACTGGTTGCCGTTGATGGCCGCGTGCCCGAGGTCCGCTACTCACGGCCGGCGGTCACGCCCTGCCAGTCGTCGGTGCGGAACGGCGTCAGCGGCAGGTGGGCGCCGTCGTAGACGTTCACCTCCGGGTTGGCGGCCCAGCCGTAACGGACGGCCGCCGGGGCAGCGACCTCCGGGCTCCAGACCTCGATGCGGTCGCCGTCGATAATCTTGGCCTCGGCCCAAACGAACTTCTTGTCCTCGCCCGCGACGCTGAACCCAACCGGTTGGTTGACGTCGAACGCCCGCAGGCCGCCATCGACGTGGTCGAACGAGAGGACGATCTTGCCGTCCTGCTTCTCCATCGACTTGTACCGCGGGCTCTGGCTGGCGATGTCGTAGCCGTATTCATTGGCCAGGGCCAGCCGCGCCAGCCGGTTGCCGACGTCGCGCTTGTTGCGGGGGTGGATGTCGCGGCCCTCACCGACGTCGATGATCACCGCCTGGCCGACGTTTGGCAGGGCGTCGAGGGTCATGGTCTGGGCCTCGCGGAGCTCGGCCCAGTCGCTGTCACCGGGCTGATCGGTCTCGCCCTGGAAGTCGGCGAGCTGCACCCAGTAGAACGGGAAGTCGCCCTGGCCCCATTCCTTGCGCCACGACGAGATCATCAGCGGGAACAGCTCGCGGTACTGGTACGCCCGACCGGCGTTCGACTCGCCCTGGTACCAGATGGCGCCGCGGATGCCGTAGCCGAGGTGGGACTTGAGCACGCCGTTGTAAATGTTGGCCGGCCGGCTGTTGCCTCCCATCGTGCGCTTCAGATTGTCGAGTCGATCCTGCTGCTTCTTGGTAGGCTCCTCGATGGCCGACAGTTGCTCAAGTTCCAACTCCATCGCCTCCCAACGCTTCAGCAGACCGTCGTGTCCGGCCTCCTTGATGGCAGCACGGTTGATCCAGGCCTCACAGGCCGAGCCGCCCCACGCGTCGTGCACGAGCCCGATGGGGATGTCTAGGGTAGCTTGCAGGTCCTTGCCGAAGAAGTAGCCAACCGCCGAAAAGTTCCCCAACGTGTCCGGCGAGCAGACCATCCACTTGCTGTTCTTGTGCGAGAAGATCGGCTCCTGCACGCCGACGTTGGGGTAGTTGATCATCCGCAGGTTCGGGTTGTTGGCCGCCAGCTTCTCGAGGTCGAAGTCGTAGGAGTTCTGCATCGACCACTCCATGTTGGACTGGCCGGAGCAGATCCAAACCTCGCCGACCAGCACATCGGCGATGCTGATCTCGTTGCTCCCCTTCACGGCGAGCGTGTGGGGGCCGCCGGCGTCCATCGAGTCGAGCTCCACCGACCAGGCGCCCCGATCGTCGGCCTTCGTTTGGTGCTCTTGGCCGGCGATCGAGACCGTCACCGCCTCGCCCGGATCGGCTTTGCCCCACACACGGTTGGCCTGCTGACGCTGCAGCACCATGTGATCCCCAAAGATATTGGGGAGCTGCACCTCTGCGAGGGAGACGCCGCTCAAGCAGGTAGTGAAGGCGAATGCCGCCAATAGCCCATTGCGTAGATCTGCAAGCATGCGAGGATTCCTGAGACACGGGGTGCGAAAAGAAGGGAGCCTTCGGCCACGACACGGCGGGAGGCCTGCCGGAGGTCGCGCTCGGACGCCGCCACGGTTGGGCAGAATTATAGCCGAGCCGGCGTCGCGAAGCGACTATTGGTAGTTCCGACCCCCGCCACGGCGAACCACGCTAGTTCTCCGCGACGCCGTCGCCCCCACTGGCGAGGTGCTTCCGCAGGTAGCTGGCCCGCTCGATCGCGCGGTCCGAGGAGTCGAGCTCCATGCCGGCGAGCTTCTGCAGGTGGGCGGGCTGGGTGTGGATGAAGAGCTTGTTGATGGTGGGCGTCGCGACGTCCTTGATGAGGCCGAGGTTGATGCCCAGCCGCACGCTGGAGAGCAGGTGCAGGGTCTCTTCGCTGGTGATGGTCTGCGCGGTGCGGAGGATGCCGAACGCGCGGCTGACGCGATCGTGCAGGGTCTCTTGACTCTCGCGGACCAGGAAGTCGCGGGCCTGACGCTCGTAGTCCAGCAGCACCGGCACGACGTCGGCCACTTTCTTGGTCAGCTCTTCTTCACTCAGCCCGAGGGTGACCTGGTTGCTGATCTGGTAGAAGTCGCCCATCGCCTGCGAGCCCTCGCCGTACAGGCCGCGGACCGCCAGGCTGATCTTCTGCAGGCTGCGGAACACCTTGTCGATCTGGCGGGTGATGACCAACGCCGGCAGGTGGACCATCACACTCACTCGGGCGCCGGTGCCGACGTTGGTTGGGCACGCGGTGAGGTAGCCGAGTTTGTCGCTGTACGCGTAGGTGACCTGCTCCTCGATGAGGTCGTCGAGCCGGTTGGCCGCGTCCCAGGTCGCCTGCAGGTCGAGCCCGCTGCGCATCACCTGGATTCGCAGGTGGTCTTCCTCGTTGACCATCACGCTGAACTGTTCTTGCGGGTCGACCGCGACGGCGCGGGCGCCCTCGCTTTCGGCCAGCTCGCGGCTGATCAGCTGCCGCTCGACCAGGAACCGCCGGTCGAGCTCGTTGAGCTCGCCGAGGTCGAGGAACGTCAGGTTGCGGGGCAGCCGCTCCTCCTCCTTCAGCAGGTCGATCCGCTCGCGGAGGATCCGCTCGATCTCGGTCCGGTCGACCTCGGTCGCCTTGGCCATGAAGGGGAACTCGGCCAGGTTGCGGGCCAGCCGCACGCGGCTGCTCACGACGATGTCGGGCTCGGGGCCGGTGCCGCGGAGCCATTCGCCGCAGTTCTGCGCGAGTTCGTTAAGGTCGAGGCCCATGGGTAGCTAAGTCTTTGGCGGGTGGCGGGTGGCGTCGGCTAGGCGTTGCGGGCGCTCTCGATGGACTTGATCTCGTCGCGGATCTCCGACGCCCGTTCGTAGTTCTCGCCCGCCACGGCCTGCTTCATCTCGCGCCGCAGGCGGATGAGCTGGGTCTGCTGCTCGGCGTCGCGGACGCTGTGGCGCGGCGATTTGCCGACGTGGTGGGTCTCGCCGTGGATGTTGACCAGCAGCGGCTCGAGCTCGCGCGAGAAATGGGCGTAGTCGTGGGGGCAGCCGAGCCGCCCCTGCTTGCGGAACTCCAGGAAGCTGATCCCGCAGAACGGGCAGACCCGCTCGTCGAGCCGGGCCAGGTCCTCGGCGGTCTCGCCGACGGCCGCCTGGGCGATCAGGCCGGCCATCGCCGGGATCACCTCGCTGGCGTCCTCTTCCTCGGGGGAGAGGAAGGTGTGGGCGCACTGCTCACACAGGTGCAGCTCCTTCGGCTCCCCGTCCACGAGGTCGGTGATGTGGAAGGTTGCCGGTTTCTCGCAGCGTTGGCATTTCATGGGACGGTGCTCGACGGGCCGGGATCGCGGCGGCCCCGGAGCGGCAGACAATGCGCCGCTCAGAAAATAAATGGGGTGGTCCGCGCGAACCCTTACGGCACTGGCGATTCTATAGGGGGGCCCCAGAGTGTCAAGGCAACTTGAACCGGCTACGATGGACGCAAACTGTTTTGCCGCAAGCAATAAGGGCGATCGCCACCGCCGTTGTCCCGGTCGCCGCCCGGGTGCTAAAGTAGGTAGACCCCCCCGACCCCAACCCCCCCTAACCCTCGTCCTGCACGTGCACCACCCCTGCCCCGCCGAGTTCTGCAAGCTGGCCCAAACGGCCGACTATGTGCCGGTGTTCCGCCGCCTGGTAAGCGACACCCTGACGCCCGTCACGGCGTACGACCGATTGGACGAGGGCGCGTCGGCCTGTTTGTTCGAGAGCGTCATCGGCGGCGAGAAGGTGGGCAGGTACAGTTTTGTCGCCGGCAACCCGTACCGGCTGATCGAGGCCCGCCGCGACCGTGTGCTGATCACCGACTACCACCGCCCCGCGACCAAGTCGCCCGCACCGGCGTCGACCACCGAGCAGCAGTCCGACAACCCGCTAGAGCTGCTCCGCGAGCACCTGCACGCCGTGCGGGTGGCGAAGCTCGCGGGCCTGCCGCCCTTCGTGGGGGGAGCGGTGGGCTACGCCGGCTACGACACCGTGCGGTACGTCGAGGACCTGCCAGACGCCCCCACCGACGACCGCGATCTGCCGGACATGTCGTTCGCTTTGTTCGACCACATGGTGGTGTTCGACAACGTGAGCAAAACGGTCTACGTCATAGCGCTGGGCGACGTTTCCGATGCCGACACCGACGCCCAGCGCGAGGCCGCCCGGCGCGACGCGGCCGCCCGGGTGGACCACCTGGTCGAGCTGCTCGCGACCCCCGCTGGCACGCTGACCCCCGAGGACATCGACACCACCGGCGGCGTCGACCTGCCTTTCGAGTCGAACTTTACCAAGGAAGGGTTCGAGCAGGCGGTCGAGAAGTGCGTCGAGTACATCCGCGCCGGCGACATCTTCCAGGTCGTGATCAGCCAGCGGCTCCAGACGCCGCTCGAGCAGTCGCCGCTGGAGGTCTACCGCACGCTGCGGGTGGTGAACCCCAGCCCGTTCATGTTCTTGCTCCGCTCGCCGGCGTGCACGCTGGTGGGCAGCTCGCCGGAGATTATGGTGCGAGTCGTCGACGGCAAGGTGACGGTCCGTCCGCTGGCCGGCACGCGTCCCCGCGGAGCCGACGACGACGAGGACCGCCGCCTGGGCGAGGAGCTGCTCGCCGACCCGAAGGAACGCGCCGAGCACGTGATGCTGGTCGACCTCGGCAGGAACGACGTCGGACGCGTCGCCGAGTACGGCAGCGTCGAGATCTCGGACGTGATGGTCATCGAACGCTACAGCCACGTGATGCACATCACGTCGAACGTCACCGGGCAACTGAAAGAAGGCGCCGACGCGTTCGACGCCCTGGCCGCCTGCCTGCCGGCGGGCACCGTCTCGGGAGCCCCTAAGGTGCGGGCGATGGAGGTGATCGACGAGCTCGAACCCCACCGCCGGGGGCCGTACGCCGGTGCGGTGGGCTACTTCGACTTTGCCGGCAACCTCGACACCTGCATCGCCCTCCGCACGATCGTCATCAAAGGGGACACGGCCTACGTCCAGGCGGGCGCCGGCATCGTCGCCGACAGCGTCCCCGAGGCCGAGTACCAGGAGACCCTCAACAAGGCCCGGGGCCTGCTCAAGGCGATCGAAATCACCAAGAAGCGGGGCGCCCAGGCGTAGCCGCCGGTGGTCATGGGGCCGCCCGACGGGCCGATTGCTCTTCCTCGTGCGGGCGAATCCTGCTACCAACCCTGCATCACCCAGTGGTCGCGATCGGCGGGGTGCTAGCTAGATTCCTGGTCACACAAGTCCGGTCACCGCGCGCTCGCGATGAAGCTCAACGGCCCCCTCGTCACTCAACTCGCCAGCTGGCCCTTCTCCCTCTCAATACGAGCGTGGATGAGCACGCTGCGGTACCGCGCTTGGTACGAAGACCCGGCGGTCGACCCGCTGCTAGCGCCCGGCCAGCCGAGGATCTACGTCTTCTGGCACGAGAACATCCTGCTGCCGCTGTACAAGCGGGGCAACTGCCACCTGACGATGCTGCTCAGCCAGCACCGCGACGCCGACATCCTGGCCCGGATCGCCGACCGGTTCTCGTTCGAGTTCGTCCGCGGCAGCACGTACCGCGGCGCCACTGGGGCGCTACGGCAGCTTGCCCTGCATGCCGAGGACCACCACCTGACGATCACGCCTGACGGCCCCCGCGGCCCGCGGCGTAGGCTGGCCCAGGGGCCGATCTATCTCGCCTCGAAGCTGCAGTTGCCGATCGTCTGCCTGGGCCTTGGTTACGACCGCCCCTGGCGGCTGAGGAGCTGGGACAAGTTCGCGGTCCCGCGGCCGTTCAGCCGCGCCCGGGCCGTAGTCAGCGAGGCGATCTCGGTCCCCGCGTCGCTCGACCGCGACGGCATCGATCGATGGCGGGCGCAGATCGAGCAGCGGCTCAATGAGCTTTCGGACGACGCCGAACGCTGGGCTAGGTCCGGACTTGCCCGACGCGGCGAGCGGCCCATTGCCGCCGGGCGTGGCTACCAGCCGCGGCGCGATTTTGCGGTGGTCGAGGCGGCCACCGACCGGCAGTCCTCCGCCGATCGCTCGAGCGCAGCCTAGGCCGAGAACGCCAGATCGGCTATCAGTAGAGGCTCCTGCGAACGACCGATCACCCCGAGGTCCCGCCATGGGCAAGCTGAACGAGGGCGTCAAGACCTTCAACGCCACAGTCCGCACTGTGCTGGCCGCCATTGTCGTGGCGGGCGCCGGTTTGGTGGGCTACCAGGCGTACGACGTCTACAACGAGCCAAACCAGCGGCTGGCCGAGCGGCAGGAGCAGCTCGACGACGCTCTGACTCGGCTCGAGACCGCGCAGCAGGACATTGCAGGCAAGGAGCAGGAAATCGCCGAGCAGCAGGTCTCGATCGATCGATTGGAGACCTCGCTCCACCTGCTCAAGGTCGACCAGCGGGTCGCCGAGCTGCGGATTCTCGATGTGAAGCCGCCCGCTGAGGAGGGTGAACCGGCAATTACCACGCTCGAGTTTGTCGAAACCGACCCGGAGGGGAAGGCGATCGGCGAGCCGCGGCAATTCGAAGTGCCGGGAGATCAGGTGTACCTGGAGTACCTGGTCGTCAAGTTCAACGACGAGTACGTCGAGCAGGCGCACCTCGAGAAGGGGACCGCTATCTGCCTGTTTCAGCGGCTGTTCGGCAGCGGCCAGAAGCCGGCGGAAGGCCACCGACTCGACTCGCCCAACACCCGACCAACCGCCTACGCGCGGGGCGAGCGGATGTCGGACTTCGAGGAAGAGATCTGGGCCGACTTCTGGGACCTAGCGCACGACCCTAATCGGCTCGCGGAGCTCGGCATCCGCAACGCCATGGCCGAGGCCCCGTCGGTCAAGGCCCGGGCGGGCAGCAAGTACCGCCTAGAAATCCGCTCGACCGGCGGGTTCCAGCTGCGGCACATCGTAGACGATCAGGGCCAGTAGCCAAGGCGGCCTACCTCGCCGCCAGCATGCCGGCCTTGGGCTGGTAGCAGACCGCCCCGCAGTGCCGCTGGGGCGACCATTCCGGTCCGATCTCGGTGAGTGACTCGCTCGAGCCGACGAACAGCCAGCCGCCGGGGTTCAGCTGGTCGGCGATCCGGCGGAACAGGCTCTTGCGGTCCTCGTCCTTGAAGTAGATCGCGACGTTCCGGCAGAACACGATGTCGAACTTGCCGAGGGTGGTGAAGGGCTGCAGCAGGTTGCGGACCTCGAACCGGCACTTCGAGCGGAGCACCTCGTTGATCTGCAGGTCGCGGCCGGCCTGCGTGAAGTAGCCGCTCTGGTGCACCTGGTCGAGACCACGGCTTACCTCGAGCTGCGAGTACTTGCCCTCGCTGGCGCGACGCACCGCGTCGGACGAGACGTCCGTCCCGACAATCTGCAGGTCCCAGTTCGCCACGTCCGGCACGATGTCGCCGAAGGTCATGCCGATGCTGTAGGCCTCTTGTCCGGTGCTGCAAGCCGCGGACCAGACGCGGAGCTTACGCGGGAACAGCGTGGTCGACTTGGCGTCGATCAGCTCCGGCAGGATCTTGAACTTGAGCGCATTGAACGGCGTCGCGTCACGGAACCACAAAGTCTCGTTGGTGGTGATCGCGTTGACGACGTCCGTCGCGATTGGGTTCGAGGCGCCGAGCCTGGCCTTGCGGGCGAGTTCGGCGTACGAGTTGCAACCGTGCTTCTTGACCAGGTCCGCCAGCCGCCCCTCGATCAAGTAGTCCTTGCTGGAATCGAGGTAGATCCCACAAAGGTCATCGACCAAGTTGCAGATGGCGTCTAGGCCTTCTGTATCGAGTTTCATACCCGTGCGCCCCCTCTTGCGTACGCTCCAATTACCGTTGGCATCATGTCCAACGAGGCCACCTCGTCCGACAGCCCGGCGTCAAACACCGCCTTGGGCATGCCGTACACGACGCAGCTTGATTCGTCTTGGGAGAGGACCTGCCCCCCCTTCTTCTTGAGTTCGGCGGCGCCCAGGGCGCCGTCGTCCCCCATGCCGGTCAGCACCACGCCCAGCGACGCGGCGCCGTAGACCTCGGCGACCGAGCGGAACAAGTAGTCGACCGAGGGCTTGCAGTTGCGTTCGGGCGCGTCGTCGGTGATCTGGATCACGTGGTCCTTGTCCTGGCGGACCACCCGCATGTGCTTGCCGCCGGGGGCGATGATCACCTCGCCGCGTCGGACGGGCTGCCCGTCGCGGCCCTCGGAGACCGTCAGCGAGCAGCGCCGGTTGAGGTCCTCGGCCAGGCTCGCCGTGAACATCGGCGGCATGTGCTGCACCAGGAGGATCGGGCAGGGGAAGTTGGCCGGCAGCCTTGGGAGCAGGCGGACCAGGGCCTGGGGTCCGCCGGTCGAGACGCCAATCGCCACGATCCGGGGCGGCACGTCGAACCGCCGCGGCGGCGAGATACGGCCGACGGGGGCCGCTGGCCGAGCGGGCCGCAGCGCCGGGCGGCTGACGGCGCGTGTTCCTGTGGGGGCGGCGGCGCCGCGGCAGGCCTCAATCTTGGGGATCAGGTCCCGCCGCAGTTGCTGCACGCTCATTTCAAGAGACTTGGTGGCTGGTTTGAGGATGAAATCGAACGCCCCTTCTCGGAGCGCCGCGTTGGTTGACTGGGCGCCCTGCGCGGTGAACGCGCTGACCATGATCGCCTTGGGGGCGTTCGGCACGTTGGCCAGCTGCTTGAGGACCCCGTGGCCGTCGAGCTGGGGCATCTCGACGTCGAGCGTCACGACGTCGGGCTTGAGCTGCTTGATCCGTTCGAGGGCGATGACCCCGTTGTTGGCCGCGCCGACCACTTCCACGCCTTCGAGTCCCGAGAGCACGTCCCGGACGATCTTGCGGTAGAGGGCCGAGTCGTCAACGACCAGTACCTTGAGTGGCGTGCTGTTTGTCTTCATGTTGTGTGTCTGCTATTCGGCGCCGCACGCCCCATGCGGAACTCAAAAAAATCCCCACCGCCCCCTGCGCGGGGGCGGTGGGGGGTAGCCTCATCTAGATCCGGAACTGGCTGACCAGCGACTGCAGCTCGGTGGCGAGCTGCGCCACGGAGCCGCCCGCCTGACGGGTCTCCGAAGCGGCGTCGGAGGTCTGCTTGGCGCCGGAATCGACCCCCGCGATGCTGCGGGTGATCTCCTCGCTGGCCGCGGCCGACTCGTTCACGCCCTGGGACACCGAGTCCGCACTGCTGGCGGTCGTGGCGACCGTCGCGGCGATGTCCTTGGTCGTGATGCTCTGCTCTTCCACCGCCGAGGCGATGGTGCGGGCGACCTCGTTGACGCTGTTGATCACGCCGGTGATCTCGCGGATGGCGTCCACCGCCTCGCCTGTCGAGGCCTGGATGCCCTCGATGCGGCCGCGGATTTCTTCGGTCGCCATCGCGGTCTGCTTGGCGAGCTCTTTGACCTCGGTCGCGACGACAGCAAACCCCTTGCCGGCCTCGCCGGCGCGGGCGGCCTCGATCGTGGCGTTCAGGGCCAACAGGTTGGTCTGCTCGGCGATGTCCTGAATGACCTCGATCACCTTGCCGATCTCGTCGGCCGCCTCACCGAGGCCGCCGACCTTCTCGTTGCTGATCTCGGCCAGCCGCGCGGCCTGATCGGCGACCTTGGCCGACTGCTCCGCGTTCTGGGCGATCTCGTTGATCGTCGCGGTCATCTGATCGGTCGACGCCGCGACCGAACGGATGTTGGTGGACATCTGCTCGCTGGCCGTGGCGACGTGCTTCATGTTCGAAGCCATCTCCTCGGCGGCCGACGCGACCGTCGCACTCTGGATGGTCGTACTCTCGGCGCCCGAGGCGAGCGACTTGCTGGTCGCGCCGAGCTGCTCGGCGGCGCCAGCCAGGGTCCGGCTGTTGCCGGCCACCTGGCCGATGATGTCCTGCACGCGGGCAATGAACACATCAAACCAATGGCCCAGCTCGCCCAACTCGTCGGACGACTTCAGGTTGATCCGCTTGGTCAGGTCGGCCTCGCCCTCGGCGATATCGCGGGCGGTGTCGACCATCTGCTGGATCGGGGTCACCAGTGAGCGGACAAACAGGTACGCGACGCCCAGCACGGCGGCGATCGCCACACCGGTGATCAGCAGGTTGACCCACAGCATGGTGGAGGTGGCGGCGTTGGCCGTCTCTTCCATCTCACGCACGGCGGCGAAGGCCTCGTTGGTGTCCATCTTGGCGAGCAGGGCCCACTCGATGCCGAGCAGGTCCACCGGGCCGTAGGCGACTATGGCCTCCTCGCCGCGGTAGTCGTTCACGACCTCGACGCCGGCCTCGCCCTTCAGGGCCTTGTCGACCGACTCCGAGCGGATGCTCCCCTCTTCGGGGTTGCGGAAGGAATTGGTCAGCGAGTGGCTTTCCGGCTCGAGGTGCGAGTCAGAACGCATCCGGTTGTCCGCTCCGACCAGGATGGTCTCGCCGGTTTCGCCCAACCCCTCGCGGTAGTTCATAATCGTCAGGATGCGGTCGACCGGCATCTGGAAGCAGACCACGCCTAGGCGGACGTCGCCGTCGAAAACCGGGGCCGCGATAAAGCTGGCCGGGGCCTCGTAGCTCGGGGTGTACTGGGCGAAGTCGACCAGCACGAACTCACCCTTTTCCAGCTTGCGGGCCTTGCGGAAGGCGTCGCCGAAGTTGGTCTGGGCGTACGGGCCGTCTACCAGCGAGGTCGTGTAGTCGAGCTCCTTGAACACCGAGTAGACGACATCGCCCGACTCGTTGTCGATCAGGAAAATGTCGTAGTACCCGAACTTATCGAGGTAGTCGCGGATGACCGGGTGGACCAGCTTGTGCAGCTGGCCGTAGTCCGACTCTTCCTCGGCCGTGTCCAGCATGTGCTTCGAGCCCAGCGGGTTCGAGTTGGCCTTGATGTAGGCGTGCTGCAACGCGATCGACTCGTCGTCGAGCTTGGCCAGGAACTCGCCGGTCGACGCCACGGAGCCGGCGTTCTGCGAGGTGTACTCCGCACCGAACTCGTCGGTGTAGTAACTGGCCAGCTCCTCACGCAGACGCGGCACATCCGCTTCCGAGACCCCCGCCTGCTCGCTGTAAGAGTCGAAACGCGAAGGGAACTCACGCATCGCCCCGACCACCATGCGGTTCTCGGCGAAGGTCAGCACCTGGTCGCGGATCTGCTTGAAGTAGTCCTCAATCTGGACCCGCTTGAGCGCCTGCTGCGACTGCAGGAACGCGGTCGCTTTGGCGCGCATGTCGGCCGTGGCGTGCTCCTGGACGGAGGTCATGCCGCTGGTCGAGGTCCAGTATCCTGCGAGACCGGCTACCAGCAGCGGGGCGAGCCCGCACACAAGGAAGCCGACGATCAGTTTGGTGCGCATCTTCATGGCGAGTGGGGTCCCTGTCTATCGAGAGAAGAAGGTTGGTCGTGAGGATAGGGTCAGTCGCGGTCCGCCAGCACCTGCTCGGTGTCCAGCAGCACGACAATGTCCTTCTCCAGGGTGTAAACGCCCTGGAAGAAGCGGCCGTCGATCCCGTCGACGTTGGCCGGCGAGGGCGAGATCTCGTCGGTCTTGACGGTCAGGATGTCGGAGATCCGGTCAACCCACAGGCCGATCGCCTCGCCCTGCGAGGCCACAATCAGGTTGCGGGCGTCGCGGGAGTCTTCTGCCGGGGGCATCCCCAGCACGGTGCGGAGGTCGATGACCGTGGCCACCTCGCCCCGCAGGTTGATCACGCCGCGCACGTGCTTGGGGGCGTGCGGGACCGGGGTGATGTCCACTTGGCGGTTGATCTCTTGAACGCTGCGGATGTTTACGCCGAACAGCATGTCACCCAGGTAGAAGGTTGCAAACTGCTGCTCGCCTACACGGGCGCCGTTCATCTCTGCAATTGCGGTGCTCATGGTTTAGGCCTCCACTAGCTGGGTTTGGTTCTTGTTGCGGTCGACGCCGTGGTCGGCGAAGTTCCGGATGGCGTTCAGCAGCTTCTCGCGGTCCATCTTGATCTGGTAGTCGTCGATGCCGACCTCGATGCCGCGCTGGATGTCCGAAGTGCCGGCCAGCGAGGTCAGGGCGATCACCGGCACCGCACACAGGCTGGCCGAGTCGCGGATCTTCTGGCAGAGCTGGAATCCGTCCATGTTGGGCATCTCGATGTCGGTCACCACGACGTCCGGCGTGTACTGACCGCTGTTGAGCTTGTCCCAGGCGATCTGGCCGTCCTCGCACGGCTCGACCCGGTAGCCCTTCTCCTCGAACATCTTCATCACCTGCGTGCGGAAGAAGGTCGAGTCCTCGGCCAGCAGGATCAGCGGCGGCAGCGAGTTCTCGGCGAACTCCTCTTCTTCTTCGCCGAGGAACCACTCGGGGTGCGAGAGCTGGGCGATCTCGTAGAAATCGATCAGCCGCACTGTGTGGTCGTTGCGGACCAGCGAGCCCACCACGCCCTGCTCGGCGAAGGTCGAGGTGTCGACGTTCGTCGTGACGTTGGTGATGTCGTGCAGCACCGGGGCGACCAGGCCAACCTCGCGGCCCTTCACCTCGAACACCACCACGTAGGAGCGGTCCATCATCTCGGGCGGCATCGCCCGGATGCAGTTCTCCAGCCGGATCAGCGGCAGCGTCGCGTTCTTGTACTGCAGCACCTCTTGACCGCCAACCGTGTCGATCTGGTCGTTGCGGATCCGCTCGATCCGGGCGATCAGGTCCATCGGGGCGGCGAACTGTTCGTTCGGGCCGTTCTCGAACAGCATGACCGCCTGCATGTCGACTTCTTCATCGACGTGCTCGTTGTCCTTGCCGGCTGCGGCCCGCAGTTCCTCGTCGGTCCGCAGGTCCTCGTCCGCCGCGACGCCGGCGATGTCCAGGATCAGCGCGACGTGGCCGTCGCCCAGGATCGTGGCGCCCGCCAGGGTGCGGCAGTTCTTGTGGTGCCGGCCCAGCGGCTTGACCACGATCTCCTCCGAGTCGTGCAGGGCGTCCACCACCATCCCGAACCGCGTCTGACCGGAGTCGACCACGATGATGTTGGTGGCGCCGGTCTTGCTCCGGGCCTGTTCTTCGGCGGTGCCGCATCCCAGGGCCTCGTTCAACCGGACCAGCGGCAGCAGGCTGCCACGCAGGCGGAGGACCTCGGCGTCCTTGACGCGTCCGAGCTTGGTGTCGCGTTCGTTCTCACGGACCCGCACCAGCTCGGCGATGTTGACCTGCGGGATTGCGAAGCGGTCGCCGCCGGCCTGAATGATCAGCGACGGGATGATCGCCAGCGTCAGCGGCAGGGTGACGATGATGCTGGTGCCCTTGCCCAGGACCGACTCGACGTCGACCGTGCCGCCCAGCTTGGCGATGTTCGTCCGCACGACGTCCATCCCCACGCCGCGGCCGCTGACGTCGGTGACTTCCTTGGCGGTCGAGAAGCCGGGGGCGAAGATCAGGCGGACCGCCTCGCGGTCGCCCATCTGGTCGGCCTTCTCCTGGGTGATAATGCCCTTGGAGACCGCCTTCTCCTTCAGCACGGCGGGGTTGATGCCGCCGCCGTCGTCGACGATCTCGATCCGCACCTTGCCGGCCTGGTAGAAGGCCCGCAGGTCGATCTTCCCGGTCGCCGGCTTGCCCTTCTGCACGCGGACGTCAGGCGACTCGAGGCCGTGGTCGACCGAGTTGCGGATCAGGTGGGTGAGCGGGTCGCCGATCGCCTCGACGATCGTCTTGTCGACCTCGACCTCCTTGCCCTCGATGTTGAGGTCGCACTGCTTGCCGAGCTTGGCGCTCAGGTCGCGGACGACTCGGGGGAAGCGGCTGAACACCGACCCGATCTGCTGCATGCGGGTCTGCATGATCGCTTCCTGCAGCTCGCTGGTGACCTGGTCGATCCGCGCCGAGGTCGCCTCGAGCCCGGACTGCTCTTCCGAAGCGACCGCCTGCATCAGCTGGTTGCGGCTGAGCACGAGCTCGCCGGCCAGGTTCATCAGGCAGTCCAGAACCGTGACCGAAACGCGGATGCTGGCGTCCGCCGCGGGCGTCGGGGTCGGCTTGGTGGTTTGTGAGTCCTCAGCCATGGGCGTAGCCTTCGGGGGTTCGGGAGTTGGGGGCGCCGGCGCGGCCGGTGCGGGGGCGGCGGGCGCCTCTTGGGCGGCCTTGGCGGCATTCTTCTCGGCCAGCTTGGCGGCGATGGCGGCCTCGATCTGGTCGTCGAGGCTCATCTCGCTGGCGGCCGGAGCCGGCTCTTCGGTGGGCTCTTCTGCGGGCTCTTCCGCGGCGGGCGCGGCGGCTTCTGCGGCGGCCGCCGGAGCGGGCTCGTTGCCCTCGGCGATCGCGTCCAGCGCCGCGACGTGCTTGCTGATGTCGAACGACCCAGAGTTGTTCACGTCGTCGATCATCGAAGACAGCGTGTCGGCCGCCTTCAGCATGACGTCAATAGTGACCGACGTCGGCGTCAGCTCCTTATTGCGCATCATGTTCAGCAGGTTCTCGAGGCTGTGGGCCAGGTCGTTGACCGTGGTCAGCCCCAGGAAGCCGGCGGCGCCCTTGATGGAGTGGATCGCGCGGAACACCTCGTTGACGAGGTTGACATCGATATTCGCGCCCTGTTCCTCGATAGCGAGGAACTGGTTCTCGACATCCGCTAGGTGTTCCTTCGCCTCCACGACGAAGTCGTTCATCAGTTCGTTGTCTTCCACCATCACCTCCAGCGAGTGTCGGAACGCTGGTTCTGTGGGAGCCAGCGCAAGGATGTGTTCGATGTGCAAAAGTAGGTCACATCGCGTGCGCAGCGGCCGGTGGTGGTAAACAGAACCCGACGCGGTGCGGCGGCGCTGAGAGGGGGCCTTCGTCGGCCCGTGCGTGCGGCGGGTTGTCCCGGTTGCTCGGCTTGCGCCGCCGACCCGCGGGAGGCGGTCTACTCGTCGTCGAGCGGGCGGCGGTCTGTTTTTTCCAGCTCTGCGGCTAGATCTTCCGCGTAGCCGGGCGGGAAGGGGCTTTCTGCCGACTCTAGCGGTTCTGCCGCTCCGCGGCTCGGCGCGTTTGCCGCACCCTCCTCAGAGGGACGCGCCGCCAGCCGTTTGGGCGGCGTCGGAGTGGGTCGTTGCGGCTCGGGTTCCGGCAGCGGCAGCGAGAACTCCGACACCCAAAAAGCGGCGTCGCCGACGTCGGCGGGCGGCTGCTTTTCGGGCGCCTGACCCTGGATCGCGTGGGGGCGCCGGCCCCGCAACTCCCGGTTCCACTCGGCGCTGCCCTGCCACGCGGCGCCCCGGCGGCGGGCCGCCCGCTGCACCCGGCGGTCGCCGGAGATCACCAGCAGCTCCTTCGGCGCGCGGTCGGACTCGACGAGCGCCTCGAGCATCGCGTCGGCGTCGGGGTACTTGCGGGCAAACAGCACGTGGATGCCCTCGTAGGAGTACTCGTCGGGCAGGCCGGGCAGCGCGCCGGCCGCGTCGAACACGATGGTCGCCCGCGCACGCTCTCGCTTGACCAGCCGCGACGCGATGAAGGCCAGCAGCGCCTCGCGGGCGCCCTGCAGCGTCCCCGCCAGGCGGTCGGACCCGTGCACGTCGGTCGCGTGCAGCAGGTTGTAGCCGTCGATCAATAGTCGCACACGCGCGGGTGAGCGGGCCATGGCTGGTCGCTCTGGGCGGGGCTAGTCGTTGTAGACGTGACGCTCGCGGTAGGTCTCGAAGAAGTGCCGCGCGATGCTGTGGTCGACGTCCATCACGTGCGCCAGGAGCGCGGCGCGGATCCACATGCCGTTGCGGGCCTGGCGGAAGTACATGGCGCGGGGGTCGTCGTCGACCTCCGGTGGGATCTCGCCGAAGTGCTGGTCCCGCGGGAACGGGTGCAGGATCGGGGCGTACAGCCGCATCCGGGTGACCAGCTCGGGCGTCAGCCGGTACTTGAGCGTGTCGATCGCCGCCATCGACTCGGCGTCCTCGGGGCTGTCGTGTTCCTTCTGCACGCGGGTCATGTAGAGCGCGTCCACCTGCTCGATCACCGGCTTGCCGTCCAGCAGCGACTCGAACGAGTCGAGCTCGTAGATCGGCACCCCGCGGTCCAGCAGCCGCTGACGCAGGTCGTCACGGATGCGGAGCTTCGGGTGGTCCGGCGAGATGAAAACCAGCCGCACGCCCTCGTACATCGCCAGCAGCATCGCCAGCGACCGCACGGTCCGGCCCCGGCCGATGTCGCCGCAGAAGGCGTAGGTCTTGTTCTCCAGCCCCTTGGACAGGCCCTCGTAGCCCGGCATCAGGCGGAGCCGCTCCAGCTTGTCGCCGCCGGGCGAGTCGTTCGGGTTCTCGAAGTTGAAGGTCCGCTGCAGCGTGTAGATGTCCAGGAGCGCCTGGGTCGGGTGCTCGTCGGCGCCGCTGCCGGCGTTGATCAGCGGCACGCTCCGCTGGCCGCTCCGCTCGAGGTCGTTCATTAGGTAGGCGCACGACTCGGCCAGCTTCGCGACGGGCGACCGCATGATGATCAGGTCGAAGTAGCTCGAGAACATCCGGATCGAGTCGAAGCGGGTCTCGCCCTTGGTTTCCGAAGAGGTCTGCGGGTCGCGCACCTCGTTGCAGGTGATGCCGAGCACCTGGCAGGCCGCCATGAACGACAAGAACGTGCGGGTCGACGGCTGGGTGAAGTACAGCATCGCCCGGCGGTGAGCCAGCAGCCCGCGGAGGAAGTCCTGCCCGTCACGCGACTTCGACAGCAGCCGGATCATGTCGGCGGTCTCGGCCAGCTCGGAGAGCATCCCCGGGTTGAACTGGCCGGAGAACACCACGTGCCGCAGCCGGTCTCCCCGCTGGAACTCGGGGGCCTTCATCAGCACGGGCCGGTCTAGCCGCGAGGAGAAATGCTCGAGGTTCAGCTCGTCCTGCGTCCTCGGGGGGGCGAGGGGCGACTCGTGATCGGTGGGCGTAGACAACGTGGGGCTCCTTGCGCTGGCGTTGCCTAGATTTATCGCACAGCCCCCCGCCGCAGGCAATCCACCCTGCCCCGCCGAGCGGTCCCCGGCGGCGCTATTCTGACACCCGCCAGCGGGCGTGGAACAGCCACATAATCAGCAGCAGCAGCGTCAGGTTGTACAGCACCGACCACCCGACGTACCCAAAGAACAGGGGCAGGTCGCCGATCGCCTGCTGCTTGGCGGTCTCGGACCTGCCGTCCGCCCGTTCGATGTCCAGCGGCAACGCGAAAACCGCCGCGAATGGGCTCACGCTGCCGACCGCGTGCACCACACGGGCCCCGGTGGTCCCCTGGTAGAAGGTCTCGGAGAAGAACCGGGCCGCCAGCGGCGCCACGAACATCGTCAGGATCAGCACGTAGGTCGTCATCAGGCTGCTGGACGTCTTGCGGTAGATCGTTGAGCAGAACAGCGCCGTCAGCGCGGTGGTCAGGCAAGCGAGCGCGACCACCAGGAAGTACCCCGCCATGGTGAGCAGGTTGTTCCAGTAGTCCAGCGGCATCATGCACGCCAGCAGCACCGGCCACAGCAGGAACGACGTCAGCACCACCGACACCCGCAGACCACTCAGCAGCTTACCCCACAGCATCTGCCAGGGGCTGATGAGCGTGGTCAGCAGCAGGTCGAGCGTCTGACGTTCCCGCTCGTTGCAGACGCTGCCGGCGGAGAACACCGGTCCGACCAGCATGTTGAACAGCAGCACGTAGGCGATGTACCACGGCGCCCAGCTCATCACCATGTACAGGCAGACCGCCATAATCGGCAGCGCCAGGCCCATCGAGATCTGGATCACCAGCCGCAGCATCAGCGTGCCCTGGGCGAAGATCTCGCTCCGCATCTCCTTGTCGTAGATCGGGTTGGCGCCGTCCTCGATGAAAGTGGTCCGCTTGGGCGGGGCAAACAGCTTGTCGGGGAACTCGTCCCGCTTGATGTACAGGCCAACCGCCTCGCGGGCCTCGGTCTCGAGGTCGACCACTTCCTTGCCGCCCGAACCCAGGTCGGCCGGGTAGAGCAGCCGCCGGGTGATGTCGGCCCACAAGAGCGCCCCGATCGCCGCGCAGGCGATCGGCGTCACGGTCGACACAAATGCCACCCGGGCGCCGCCGAGCTGCTCGAGCGACTGCCACACCAGCACGCCAACCATCGCCAGCGGCAGGATCATCAAATACGACACCACCAGCGACGCGCTGGTCCGCTGGAAGTAGCTGCTCGCCCACAGGCTGATCATGCCGAACAACGCCACCATCGACATCATCGCGATGTACGCCGCGAAAACCTCCAGCGCGCCCACGCCCCCCAGCGGCAGGCAGAGCATCACGATCGGCAGCGAGCAGAAGATCAGGATGCCGAGGTACGTCAGCGAGGCGAACAGCTTGCCCAGCACAATCGCGCCCGGCTTGATCGGGCTGGCGAGCAGCATCTCGTAGCTGTCGCGTTCCTTCTCGCCGGTGATCGCCCCGGCGGCGAAGCTCGGCGCCATTAGCGACGCCAGCATAAACTGGCCGAAGAAGAACAGCTCGACCAGCCGCTTGGCCTCCTCCGGCTGGGCAAAGTCGAGCTTCTGCTGCTGCGGCCAGGCCAGCAGCACCACGCCCCCCAACAGGGCGATGTACGCAAACAGCAGCACAAACGCCCGCGGCAACCGCAGCGTGCTCAGCAGCTCGTACTGCAGGACCGGATTATCACGGACGTACATAGGCAGTTGGTTCGTAGCTCGCGGCTAGTCAGTTGTACGCGGTTGGCGCCCAGATCGCCATGAAGCGTCGCGGCTCCGCCGCGCCCACGAATCCCTCTTCCCGGCAGGGGGAGGGGCTAGGGAAGGGGGGTCTGCCAGCGTGTTCGCTGCCCCGACCGGTTTATCCCGTATTCTCCTCACTTATCTCCAAAACCCGCTCCACTTCTTCCCAGACAGCGTCCGCCGGGATCTCCTTGAACGGCTCGTCAACAAACCGCCCGCACGAGTCGCACGGTGTCTGGACCTCTGTAGAGGCCACAAACCGCTGGTGCTCGCGGTGCGGGCGGGTCCATTCTACCGGGCTGATCTGGAACAGCGAAACCATCGGCAGCCCCGCCGTGGCGGCCAGGTGGTGGGGCCCGCCGTCGTTGCCGACAAACAGGTCGCACCGACGCATCACGCCCATCAGCTGCGGGAAGGTCGGCATCGGGTAGTCGATCACCGCCGGCGTCCGCATCCGGTCGGTCACCTCGCGGACCGACCGCTCCTGGCCGGGTCCGTACACCATCAGCGGCGTGTAGCCCCGCTCGGACAGCCGGTCGGCGAGCAGGGCGAACTTCTCCGGCGGCCAGCTCTTGTTGGGGTCCTGAGAGATCACGTACATCGCCACGGTCTTGCCGGGGAGGTGCTCCTCGTTGAACCGCTGGGCGAACGCCTCGTCCGCCGGGCTGATCGGGAACTCGAGGTCGAGGTCATCAAAATCGACCCGGTCGTCCCCCAGCAGCCGCAGGTTCCGCCGGGCGTTGTACTCGAACGGCATCTGGTCGCGGGGCGTCGACTCGGTGTAGCACAGCGGACCCCGCACCACCGCCTTGCGGTAGCCGATCCGCCGCTGCGCGCCGCTCGCCAGCGTCAGCCACGCGGTCTTTGGCAGGGCGTGCAGGTCGATCGCCAGGTCATACCGCCGGCGCCGCATCGCGCCGATCAGTCCTCGGAGCTCCGACAACGGCGCCTTGCGCCGCAGCAGCCGCCGGTGCGCGACGTGCGGGCTGTGCAGGAAGATCGCCCCGTTGTTGGGCTGGCACAGCACGTCAACCTCGGCGTCGGGGTACAGCCGCTTCAGCTGCCGCACGAGCGGCGTCGCGAGCAGCGTGTCGCCCAGCATCCGCAGGCGAACGACCAGGATGCGTTGGGGGGGATTCGCCAAGCCTACCTCCGCCCGCTGACGCGCGAATGACCAATGACCAAGGTTAATTACCCAATGAACGAACAAGCAGAGACCGACAAGTCATTTCGGCTTGGTCATTGGGCATTGCCCGCTAGTAGCTACGCGGACGGACCTTGCCGAGCACGCGGCTGGGCAGGCCCTGCAGCCGGATGAAGCCCTCGGCGTCGGTCTGGTCGTAGCTGCCGCCCCCCTCCATGCTGGCGACTTCCTCGTCGTACAGGCTGTTCGGGCTGGTGCGGCCGTGGATCTCGATGTTGCCCTTGTACAGCCCGAGCGTCACCTCGCCGGTGACCGGCTGCTGGGCCTCCTTGATGAACGCCAGCAGGGCGTCCATCTTCGGGCAGTACCAGAAGCCGTAGTACACCATCTCGGCGACTTCCGGCGCCAGCCGGTCGCGGAGGTGCACCAGGTCGCGGTCGAGCGTGAGCTGCTCGAGCTGCAGGTGCGCGGCGTACAGGGCGGTCATGCCGGGCGCCTCGTACACGCCGCGGCTCTTCATGCCGACAAAGCGGTTTTCAACAATGTCGATCCGGCCGACGCCGTTGCGGCCGGCGATCTCGTTCATCTCCTGCACCATCGCCAGCGGCGACTTCTTGACCCCGTTGATGCTGACCGGCACGCCCGACTCGAACCCGACCGTGACCTCCTCGACCTTGTCCGGCGCCTCCTGCGGCGAGACCCCCATCCCGAAGTCGACAATCGCCACGCCGTTGACCGCGGTGTCCTCCAGCTTGCCCGCCTCGTAGCTGATGTGCAGGCAGTTTTCGTCGGAGCTGTAGGGCTTGGCGAGCGACGCCTTGACCGGGATCTTCTTGACGTCGCAGAAGTCGATCATCTCGGTGCGGCCGGGGAACTTATCGCGGAACGACTGCATCCGCCACGGCGCGATCATCTTGACGTCCGGCTCGAGGGCCTCGGCCGCCAGCTGGAAGCGGCACTGGTCGTTCCCCTTGCCGGTGGCGCCGTGCACAAAGGCCTCGGCGCCGACCTCCCGGGCCACCTCCAGGCACGCCTTGCTGATCAGCGGCCGGGCGATCGAGGTGCCCAGCAGGTAGATCCCCTCGTACTTGGCCTGCCACTGCAATACCGGGAACGCGAAGTCGCGGCACAGCTCCTCCTGCACGTCGACCAGCCGGGCCGACGCGGCGCCGTTGTCGTGCGCCTTCTGCATGATCGCCTCGCGGTCCTCGCACGGCTGACCGACGTCCACATAGACGCAGTGCACCTCGTAGCCCTCGTCCTGGAGCCAGCCGAGGATGACAGACGTGTCGAGGCCGCCGGAGTAGGCGAGGACGCACTTGCGCATGGGGGGAATCCGTAGCGGGGGGGAAGCGGTAGTTCGTAGGCGAACCGGTATTGTGGTTCGGCACGCGGGAGCTGACAAGCGGCGCCGCCGCTGGGTTCGGCTCACCAGTCAGCCCGCAAGCATGATCAGCCCACGGCGCCAGCCGTGGGACTGACGCAGCAGCGGCTTCGGCGCGCGGTCCCACGGCTGGCGCCGTGGGCTGTTCCTTGGCTGGCCGCTACGAAGCCGCGTGGATCTCGAGCTGCGCGTCGAGCAGCACGGCGTCGGGGCCGGCGCCTTCGAGGGTGAGGCTCAGCTCGTTGCTCGGCTCGAGCCGCGGCGTCAGGTTCGCCACGCCGCTCTCCAGCGTGATCTCCGCTCCGTTCAGCCGCGCCGCCGCCAAGCCGTGCGGCGTGGCGAGCCGCAGCAGCACCTGGTCGCCGGCGGCCAGCCCGGTCGGCTGGTTGAAGCGCCGGGAGAGGGTCGCCCGGCCGGAGTCCGCGGGCAGGGCGTCGCCCCAGGTGCAGGGGAGCTTCACGCGCAGCTCGGCCCCGTCGGCCTCGGCCTGCCACGGGCCGCGCAGGCGGATCACGTGCGGCGCGGCGCCCCGATCGGCGTGCGGCGCGTCGCCGCTCATTTGGGCATGAACGTCTGCTTGACGTTCACTTCGCGGATCTGGCGGCTGTCGAGCTCGTACGCCCGGAGCGTCACCTGAATGCCCCGCAGCGCGGTGTCGTAGGGCGGCGCGGTCTCCCGCTCGCCCGGGTCGTCGACGCCGTTGACGCCATCGTCGTCGAAGCCGTTGGAGGCCGGGTCGATCACGTTGTCGCCGTCATCGTCCTTCCCGTTGTTCTCGTACGAGGTCGACCAGGTGTCGTAGGTTCGGTAGGGCTGGAAGGCGTAGCCGTTGACCGTCACCGTGGGCCAACCAAGCTCGCTTTTCGGTTGGGTGTACCCGGCGAATGTCGAACTTCCCAGCAAGTTCGTAACGCTGGGATTGGTGACGGGGGGTAGTGCCCCGAGAGCAGTGTTGCGGGCTGCAAAGGCACCGTGCAAGCCGTAATAACCAAGATCGACGTAGGCGCCACGTCCGGCTATTGGCTGGTAAGTGACCCCCGAACCCGGATTGTTTAGCCGCTCGCGTAAGATCATTCCCCAGCCGGAGTCGCCCGGTCCGATTACCTCACCGGGGTAGGCAACCGACTGACTGGTGTCATTCAACGGCTGTTCCGCCAGCAGCGGTGCTTCAGGGTCGTAGACCTTGATGTCGAAGGCTAGCATGTTGCTCAGCACAACATCCTCGCCACGGCGGTCGCCCGACAGCGGCACCATGCCGTTGGTGAACATCACCACCTGGCCGTCCTCATTGACGATGGCTCGAGTGGTCGGCTTGAGGGCGCTAGAGTCGTCGACGTACACAAACGGCCGCGACGAGAGCCACTTACCGCGGTTTTGCAGCCTGTAGGTGCGGACCGTGCCAGATCCGTCATCGCGGGTCCGGCCTTCGACCATCTTGTCGATCGCAGCAGCGCTAAAATCCTCGTTGCGCTCTAACTTGCGGGACACGTCGAACGCGGGGCGAACCTGGATCGTTCCCGACAGACCGCGACCGATTCCGACGTAGTGGTAGGGGAACCGCCGCTGCCCTTGCGCCGTGCCAGGCGAGCCGTAGGGGATGTGCTGGTGGTCAAAGCGGTTCTCTCGCTTCGTAAGATCGCCGAGCGTGTTCGCCTTGATCACCCACCGGCCACCGTCGAGCAGCGGGTCCCATTCGAGCCTTACCGAGATGTCGTATTGTTCCTGGAACGCAGTGACCGCTGCGATTGCTTGGGCAACTTCATCCAAGTCAACGTTGAGAACTCGGAGCACACCGGGACCGACGTTTTGGCCATTGACCAAAATCCCATAGTCCAATTGCGGCGCAATCAACATCGTCCTGCGGTAGACGGTGCGGAAGCCGGGTTCGCCGAAATAGAATGTGCGAGCGTCGCTCGGCTCAACCGGGTTCTCAACAGCAAACCACACGACCTCTGCGAGCGGTGATTCAAACTCTTTGGCTCCCCAGCTATCGAACCCACTGCCATCAGTCGGGACGTCCGTAGGCACGCGTCCGACAAACGGCTTGTCGTCGTTCCGCACGGTCAGCGACAGCACGTCGTCCCAGTCGCCGAGGCCGCCGCCGTCGGTGACGTACTGGCTATCCAGATTGACGGCGCTTCCGGGAAGCCTCGCCAGGTTCGTACCCGGGAGCTGCGATACCGCTAGGTCGATCTGCAGGCCGTTGCTGCTGTCGGTCGGGCTGTTGCCGCCAACAAAGTCGACGATCCCGTTGTTGTCGATGTCCTGCAGCCAGATGCTTGGGGCAAAGTCCGACTGCGGCCCTTCGACGATCTCGATGTATCCGTGATTCGACTCGGGGCGGGTCCACGGCAGCGCGGGGCAGGTGTGGTTGGCGAGGTCGTCCTGCAGCAGGGCGCGGGCCTGGCGGAGTCGGGTCGACATCTCGATGCCGGCGCGGCGGTCGGCCACGCTCGCCGAGACGTTCGCGAACACCGCGATCACCGCGGCCATCATCAGCAGCGTGATCGACATCGCCACCAGCATCTCGACCAGCGTGAAACCACGCTGGGGCCGAGCGTGGGCCGGGCGGCGGTGAGAATACATAGCAGGCACGACACTCCGATGCGGCAGCTCGCCGCCGAAAAGAGATTTCACGATCCAATCCCCCCGTTCCGGTAGGGCCTCTCTGGTGGGGTGGCATGAGAGCCCCTGACGCCACCCCAGCCCTTCATTGCACCGCGCCGTAAAGTCTGTGTCAAGAAAAGGTTGTGGCGCCGGTCGGCGGACCTCCGCCAGTTGCGCAGGGCTGGCCAAGGGCTCCTGATAGGTAAAGGTTGCCACCGCGGCGGGCCGGATCCCCCTTTTTTGAGGCGGCCGCCCTTGGACCACGTGCCTTCCCGGGGGAATAATGAGGGCGATTCCGGTTGCCCGCCCCGCCCCCTCTGCAGCAAGTCCTTGCCCGCCCGCCCGCCAGTCTGCCCCCCAGCCCGTTCGGCCTCCCGCCCGCCAGCCGTGGTGAGCAAGTGGCTGTCGGCGCTGCTGCTGGCCACGATTGGGTTCTCGGCTCTGCCGGCGGCCGCGCAGCAACCAACGCCCGCCCCCGAGGCGGCCCGCGCGTACGCCGCGGCGGCCGCGCTGCAGGACCGCGGGCTGCACGACCTGGCGCGCAAGGACTGGCAGGCGCTGCTCAAGAGCTACCCGACCGACCCGCTCGCGCCCCGGGTCCGCTACAACCTGGGCGTCTGCCGGTTCCAGCAGTCGCAGTTCGCCGCCGCGGCCGACGCCTTTGCCGAGGCTGCCAAGACCGCCCAGGAGGACTCGGTCGCCGAGGCCGCGTGGTCGAACCTCGGCCTAGCACGGTTCAACCAGGCGTCGTCGCTCGCGGCGACCAAGCCCAGCCAGGCCGCGCCGGTCTACCGTCAGGCGGTCGCCGCCTTCGAGCAGCTGCTCGCCAAGTTCCCCGCCAGCGGCCAGGCCGGCGGTGCCCAGTACTACCGCGGCGAGTCGCTCGCCGCCCTCGGCCAGCACGAGCAGGCGGCCCAGGCGTATCGCGCCGCGCTCGAGAACCAAGCGGCCTCGCCGCTGCACACCGCCGCCCGGGTGGCGCTGGCTTCATCAGAGTTGGAGCTCGGCCAGACCAACCAGGCCGAGGCGACGCTCAATACGCTCATTGCTGCGGGCCCAATCGGCCAGACCGCCGGCGAGGCCTACACCCTCCGCGGCGAGTCCCGGCTGGCGGGCGGCAACGCGGTTGGCGCCGCCGAGGACTTCGCCCAAGCCGCCGCCGCCGAGCAGTACGACGCGGCCGACTACGCGCTCGAGCGGCAGGCGTTCGCGCTCTACTCGGCCGGCCAGCACGCCGCCGCCGCAACCTCCTACCGGCAGCTCGGCCAGCGGTTCCCGCGGTCGCCGCTCGCCGGCGGCGCCAATCTGGCGGCCGGCAAGTGCCTGTTGCTGGCCCAGCAATACGACGAGGCGGCCACGCTGCTCGGTTCACTCTGGCGGGCAGACCCGTCGGCCGCCAACGCCGAAGCGGCCCACTGGCTCACGCAGACTCTCACCGCCGCCGGCAGGCCGGCCGACGCGATCGGCCCGGCCCGGCAGGCGCTGGCGACTAGCCCCGACCCGCAGTGGGCCAACCCGATCAAGGTCACCCTGGCCGACGCGTTGTCCGAGTCCGACAGCGGCCGCGGCGAGGCGCTCGACCTCTACCGCCAGCTCGCCCGCAGCGCGGGCGGCGAGTCCGCCGAGCGGGCCGCCTACCTCGCCGCCCACACGGCGCTGCAGTTGAAGCGGTTCGACGAGGCCCAGCGGTTCGCCCAGCAGTTCTTGCGGCAGCGCCCCAACAGCCAATTCAGCATCGAGGCCCGGCTGATCGCCGCCGAGGCCGCCGCCCAGCTCAAGCAGCCGCAGCAGGCCGCCGACCAGTACCGGGCCTTGATCGCCGCCGCCGCCGACGATCCGCGCGTGGGCGAGTGGGTGCTGAGGGACGCGGGCCTGCTCCGCGAGCAGCAGAATTGGGCCGAGGTCGCCAGCCTGCTTAGCGACTACCAGCAGGCTATCCCCGCCGAGCGGAAGGCCGACGCATTAGCGATGCTGTCCGAAGCCCGCAGCCAGTCGGGCGACGCGGCGGCGAGCATCGCGGCCCTGACGGACCTGATCGAACAGCGACCCGACGCCAACCGTCTTGCGCAGGCGCTCTACCAACGCGGCGAGCAGCAGACTACCCGCGGCGACCTCAACGCCGCCAATCAAGACTTCACCCGCATCGCCCGCGAGTTCCCCCAGAGCGACCTCGCCCCGTACGCCCTATACGGCCTGGCCAACAACCAGCTGCAGTCGGGCGACAAGCAGGCCGGCCGGCAGTCGCTGCAGACGCTTGTCGACCGTTACGGGGATGGCCCCATCGGCGAGGCCCGCTACACGCTCGCCGGGCTGCTGCACGAACAGCAGCAGGACGCCGCGGCGCTCGACGTGCTTGACGGGGCCAAGGCGCCCGCCGCCGAGCTCAGCTACCTGCGGGCGCTCTGCCTGATTGGCGCGGGCCGGACCGACGACGCCCGGCGTGAGCTGCAGGCCTTCCTGCAGCAGCACCCGCAGCACGAGCGGGCCGACCAGGTTGGCTACGAGCTGGCGTGGCTCGAGCGGAAGGCGGACCCGGCTGGCGCGGCCAAGCAGTTCGCGCGGCTTGCCGCTGACTACCCTCGCAGCCCGCTCGCGGCCGAGGCGCTGCTCCGCGCGGGCGAGTTGCTGTACCAAGCGGGCGACAAGCAGGCCGCCGCCGGCCCGCTCGAGAAGGTCGCCCAGCGGGGTGACGCCGCCGCCGGCTTCCGCGCCCAGGCGTCGCACCTCTTGGGCTGGATTGCGTTTGGCGCCGATCAGCCCGAGGCCGCGGCGATGGCGTTCAACAATCAGTTGCGGGCGGAGCCGACCGGCGAGCTCGCCGCCGCCGGCGCCGCGATGCAGGGCGAGTCGCTGTTTGCCCTCGGCCGCTACGAGCCCGCGCTGGCCGCCTACACGCAGGCCGAGCAGCTCGGCCCCAAGGACCCGCGGCTCGCCGCGGCGGCCTGGCTGCACGCCGGGCAGGCGGCAGGCCAGCTCGGCCGCTGGAAGGAGAGCCTGCAGTGGCTCGAGCGTGCCGGTCGGGCAAGCCAGGCAAAGCTGGAGGGCGACAAGATCCGCTACGAGCGCGGCTGGGCCCTGGTGAACCTTGATCGACCGCAAGAAGCGCAGCCGATCTTCGAATCGCTGCTTGAATCACAAGACGGCGTGCTAGCGGCCCGCTCACAGTTTATGCTGGGGGAGATGCAGTTCGCGGCCAAGCAGTACGACGCAGCGGTCCGCACGTTCTTCCGGGTCGCCTACGGGCACGGCGGCAAGGACGCGCCCGAGGCGTACCACGCGTGGCAGGCAGAGTCGCTGTTCGAGGCCGCCCGCTGCCTCGAGGCGCTGGGCCGCCGCGAGCCAGCCAACAAGCTTTACCTGGAGCTGCTCGAGCGGTTCCCCGATTCGGCCAAGGCGCGGCACGCGCGGGCCAAGCTGCAGCCGGGGGCCACCCGCTAACAACGGGCCGCTGACAACGCGCCGCTAGATGACGACCAACCACAGCACGCCAGGCAATCCGAACGAGACCAATCCAATGCGACTAGCCCGCCGCCTGGCGACGACTTTCTGTGTTACGCTCGTACTCGCAGGCACGGCCTGGGGCCAAGGGCCGGCGCTGGCGCCGGCCCTCGGCAATGACCCGGGCGACGACCCAGACGCGCTGGCCGAGGCGGCGCTCGCGCCGCCGCCCCCGGTCGAGGCGCCCGACGCGATGCCCGACTCGGCCGAGGCGATCCTCGAGCTGTTCCTCAAGGGGGGCTGGCTGATGGCCCCCATTGTGCTGATGTCGGTGGTCGTGCTGGCGGTGGCGTGCGAGCGGATGCTCGGGCTCCGCCGCGGCCGCATCCGCCCCCGCAAACTGGTCGACACGCTCCGCCGGCAGATCGACGACGGCGACCTCGACCCGCAGCGGGCCTACAACGCCTGCCGCCGCAGCCGCAGCGCGCTGTCGCGGGTGGTGATCGCCGCGCTGTCGAAGATCGGCCGCCCCCACGCCGAGGTCGAAGCGGCCGCCGCCGACGCGCTGCAGAACGAGGCCGACCGCATGTACGGCAATGTCCGCACGCTGAACCTGGCCGCCGCGGTGACGCCGCTGATGGGGCTGCTCGGCACTGTGTGGGGCATGATCGAGTCGTTCTTCGTCACGGCGAACGCCGCCGAGGGGACCGACAAGGCGACCGCCCTGGCCGAGGGCATCTACGTCGCGCTGATGACCACCTTCGCCGGCCTGGCCGTGGCGATCCCCGCCGCGGTGCTGGCCCACTACTTCGAGGGACGCATCCTCCGCTCGCTCCGCCGGGTCGAGAGCCTGATCACCGTGCTGCTCCCCCGCATCGAGGCGCTCGAGGGCCGCGGCCGGCTCGACCTGCGCCAGCTCGAGAGCAACTACCAGCACGACCGCACGGGCCGCAGGCAGCCGGCGCCACAGGTCCCGCCCACTCCACCGGCGGGCCCGCCGACGCACCACCTGTCGCAGGCCCACGAAACGAGCGGGAGGGCGTAGACGATGGCCGTCAAACTCAACAAGGGCCTGTCTGCCGGCGCGCTGAGCATGACGCCGCTGATCGATGTGGTGTTCCTGCTGCTGATCTTCTTCCTCGTGGCGAGCCGCTTCGAGCAGGAAGAACGGCAGATGGACGTCACCCTGCCGCAGGCCGCCGAGGCCGCCCCGACGGTGTTCCCCGGCCAGGAGGTCTTCGTCACGGTCACGCCCGACGGAACCTACTACATCGCTGGCGAGAAGCTCAGCGCAAACATGCTCCGCACCCGGCTCAAGGCGCTCTACCAGGCAAACCCCGGCAAGCAGAAGGTGACCATCCGGGCCGACTCGCAGTCGAACTCCGGCGCGCTGGTCACCGTGCTCGACGCCTGCAACCAGGCCAACATCCGCAACTACAGCATCGCGACCGAGTAAAAGAATTCCCTCCCCCGCTGGGGGAGGGCTAGGGTGGGGGCGCCCCGCTTGCGAGTTTGCCCTTACGGGGCGACGCGGCAGGCAGGCCGCAGCACCACTTCACCCCCACCCCGACCCTCCCCCAGCTGGGGAGGGTGTAAGTTCGACCAACCGAGCAGGAAGCCGTTTGACCCCCGACCCCGCCATCCCCCGACCCGCCGTCGACGAACGGGCGTTGACTGTCAACGCCGCCCTCGCGTTGTGGGCGGGCGTCGCTGCGGGTGGGATTGTGGCGCTCGGCGGCTTCGACGACCCCGACCCTTGGCGGAACGGCTACTACCGCCTGGCGACCCTCGGGCTGACCGCGCTAGCGCTCGCTATTGCCTTCTTGTCGTCGCCCGGGTTCTCGGCCAAGCGGCTGCAGCTCGGGGTGGTGGCGAGCCTGATCGCGCACACGGCGATTGTCGCCGGGCTGGCGCTGGCCGACCTGCGGATGCCGCAGCTGATGGCCGACGCCGACGCGCCGCCGGTCGAGGAAGTGCAGGAGGAGCAGCCGCCGGAGATGGTGATCATTGAGCGGCAGCAGCTCGACGAGGTCCCGGACTTCGAGCGGCCGGTCGCGACCTCCGCCCCGCAGAGCCAGGCCGAGCTGATCGAGCCCGAGCGGCAGGCGCCCAAGCTGGCCGAGACCATGCTGCAGCCCACCGCCGCCCCGCTAGCCGCGCCGCCTGCGCCCGACGCGCCGATTCTGGAACGGCCGCAGACCACGCTCGCCCAGGCCGCCATCGAGTCGGGCCGGCGGAGCCGCAACATCGCCGCGTCGGCCAGCGTCGCGCCGCAGGCGGCCGAGTTCGACGCCGGCACGCAGCCCGCGCCGTCGCCGCTGGAAGAGCCCACGCCGAGCCCGGCGCCGACGCCGATGTTGGCCCGCGCGGCCGCGCCGCTGCGGGCGGCGATCACCCCGATCGAGGCCCCGCGTCCGACGCTCGCGCCGCCGACTTCGCCGCAGAGCACGCCGATCACGTCGGCCCCGCGGATGGCGGTCAACCAGCCCGCCACGCCGCAGGTCGGCGCGAGCCAGCCGGCGCCCCGACTCAGGCCCCGCACACTGGCGCAGCTTGGCCCGTCGCCGATGGAGCCGATCACGCCGCTGCCGAGCGAACCGAACACCCCGCAGGACGCTCCGCGGATGGCGCCACTAACGCCGCCGGCGGTCACCCAGCAGCGGACCGCGCCGTCGCTGGCGATGGCCTCGCCGACGCTCGCGCCGGTCGCCCCGCGGCTGGCCGACATGGCGCCGATCGCCCCCGCGACGCCGGCCGCCGCACCGGATCGTCTTGCGATGCGCACCTCGGGCGACGCGCCGCGGATCCTGGCCGACGCCCGGCCGCGGCCCCGGGGCGGCGCCGCGCCGCTCGCCGCCCTCGGCTCTGCCGGCCGGGCGCTCGAGGCGCCCAACCTCAACCGCGGCGCCGGCCAGGGCCAGCCCGGCGCGCCGACCGAGATCGCCGCCGCCGCCGACCGCGGCGGGCTGGGGGTCAAGCCGGCCGAGCGGCCAGGCCTCAGCAAGGCGGTCGCGTCGCGCGACGCCACGGCCAACCTCTCACCGGGCCGGTTCCGCAACCAGGCCGCCGGCGGGTCGCCCTCGGTCGCCGGCGACGCCCGCGCGCCGACCGCCGCGTTCAGCAGCCGCGGCCAACGCGTCGAGCAGCTCGAGTCGGGCAGCAGCGGCTCGCCGTCGCCCCGCACGGAGGCCGCCATCGAGCTCGGCCTGAAATTCCTGGCCGGTATCCAGGAGCCCGACGGCGGCTGGGCGTTCGACTCGCTCGGCGGCGCCGACGTCCGCGCCGCCGAGGTGCCGCAGATCAAGGCCGACGCGGCCGCCACCGGCTTGGCGCTGCTGTCGTTCCTCGGCGCCGGCTACGACCACATCGACGGCAAGCACCAGCAGACCGTCAAACGCGGCATCGACGCGCTGATTGCCGACCAGGGCGACTCCGGCGTGCTGTTCGCCGAGGACTCGGACCCCAACGCGTGGGAGGTCGCCCGGTTCTACAGCCACGGCATCGCGACCATTGCCCTGTGCGAGGCGTACGGCATGACCGGCGACCCACGGCTCCGCCGCCCGGCGCAGCGGGCGATCGACTACATCGTCGAGACGCAGGTCGAGAGCCTCGGCGGCTGGCGGTACACGCCCGGCTTCAATTCTGATCTGTCGGTGACCGGCTGGATGCTGATGGCGCTGCGGAGCGGTGAGTTGGCCGGGCTGGAGGTCCCCAGCCGCACCTACGCCGGCGTGCGGCGGTTCCTCGAAACCTGCCGCGAAAGCGCCGGCAACCAGGCCCGCTTCTGCTACAACCCGACCGCGCCGGCCAACGACCCCCGCACCAGCCACGGCCGCAACCCGGGCACGGTGATGACCTCGGTCGGCCTGTTGATGCAGCTCTACCTGGGTGAGGGGCGCGAGAGCCGCCGCATGCAGCTCGGCGCCGACCACCTGGCCGAGCACCTGCCGACCCTCGGCGACTCGATGACGCCGGCCCGCACCAGCACGCTCGGCAACCCACTGCGGGACACGTACTACTGGTACTACGGCACGCAGGTAATGTTCCACATGGGCGGCACGCACTGGGATCGGTGGAACGAGGCGCTGCACCCGCTGCTGGTCGAGAGCCAGACCAAGAGCGGCCAACTCGCTGGCAGCTGGAACCCAATCGCGCCGGTCCCCGACAAGTGGCGCCACCTCGGCGGCCGCCTGTACGTCACGACGCTCAACCTGCTGAGCCTCGAGGTGTACTACCGGCACCTTCCGCTGTACGAGATGACTGGGCGGTAGCAAACTGCCGACATGACATGAGCGAGTCAGGCGTTGATCGCGTAATCAAGTTCGCCCCGCAAATGATGTTGGTTTCGGGAGGCTGGCTCGCGCTGGTTGTCTGGACAGACCTGCCAGGAGTGTTGACCGCGTTCCAAGCAGTCTTTCTCGCCGTCACGGCGGTGTCACTTAGCGAATATCGTGCGGAGCGTGGGCTCTGGATGCTCGCCATGCTGTATTTTGCGATTAGCGTAGCGCTCTACGCCATCTTTTTGGTGCAGGGCATCCTCGACGAAATACGCGGCGTGAGAGCGCCGGTTTCCTTGGCCATCGACGTAGCTCTGATAACCATTTTGCTCGGAGGACAGGTTGGATTTCTCTGGCGCGTCGCGGTGATCAACCGCCGCCTCTCAAGAGCAGACTAACGGGGGTCGGTTGTCAAAGCCGCAACGCTGCCACTATGCGGGATGACCGGGCGGTAGCCCTCATCGCCGAGCCGTGCCCGTCAGGAAATGACCAGTTGACTTCGCCTAATGGACGCTTCCTGACGGGCGCGGCTCGGTGTGGAATTGGCTCTGGTTTTGGAATTGCATGAGTTCCGCAAACACCCATTTCGTTGTTGAAAACAGCCCCCGACGGCCTTCTAATAGGAGCTGCCCCCAGCTTTGTCCGAGCGGAATGGGGCCGATTTTTGCCCGCTTGCTGGCTCGCCCGGCGCTCGGCGCCGTTGCCAACGGCGAGCGAACCGGTGGGACAAAACCCTCACCCGTTTTTGGGCCCAAATCGCAGCAGAGGCTGCGATACTGGGGCAAAACGGACCAAGGGCCGATCGTCGGGTCTGAGTTTTGTCCCCTCCGCTGGGTATTTCGGACAAAACGCGGTGGTAGCAAGCCGCCCCGCGCGACGAGCCGATAGCGAAGGAGCCTCCCATTCCAGCAGAAAACGCCGCCGCGGTGCTCCCTGCAGAGACCACCAAGCAGGAAGCCAGGTCAGACAAGAAGCCCAAACGGCAGCCCCCGTAAGCCGTGATCCTGCACAACGACGACTTCAACGGCTTCTTGTTTGTCGCCGAGTCGATCGTCAAGGTGTTTGGGTACGAACCGGAGAAAGCCATCAAGCTTATGCTGAGGGCGCACGAGACCGGGCGGAGCTGCGTCTGGTCTGGGATGCGGGAGCATGCCGAGCTGAAGGCCGACCAGTTGCGGTCGTGCGGCGGCGATCCCGAGCAGGCCCACCAGAACGCCCTGCCGCTGAGAGTGACTACCGAGCCGATGCCGGCGTGACGATGCAGGGGATGGCCACGAAAAAGCACAAGAGAGCACAAGAAGCACCGAGACCAAGCCTGCCCCAGTTCATTTTTTGTGTCCTTTCGTGCCTCTTCGTGGCCACCCAGTGATCCGCCATCGCCGTACCTCAGAAACGACAATCCATTGAGAAGAGAGAAAAGATGTCGCGTTTGATACTACGATTCATCCCGCTGTTGATGCTGTCGCTGCATTGCTGCTCGCCGGCTACGGCCCAGGAGGTCCGCCCCGAGTTCAAGGAGCAGGGCAAGTCGGGCAACCCGGTGTTCGCCGGCTGGTACGCCGACCCCGAGGCGATCATCTTCGGCGACCAGTACTGGATCTTCCCGACCTACTCGGACAAGTACCACAAGCAGACGTTCTTCGACGCGTTCAGCTCGAAGGATCTCGTGAACTGGACCAAGCATCCGCGGGTGCTCGACGCCGACAATATCTCGTGGGCGAGCTACGCGGTGTGGGCGCCGTCGATCATCGCGGCCAACGACAAGTACTACCTGCTGTTCGGCGCCAACGATATCCAGAACGACGAGGCCCAAGGGGGCATCGGCGTCGCGGTGGCGGACTCGCCCGAGGGGCCGTACCAGGACGCCATCGGCCGGCCGCTGATCGACCGCTTCCACAACGGCGCCCAGCCGATCGACCAGTTTGTGTTCCGCGACGAGGGCGGCGACCTGTACCTGTACTACGGCGGCTGGCGGCACTGCAACGTCGCGCGGCTGGCGGACGATCTGCTGTCGCTCCAAGAGTTCCCCGACGGCGAGACCTTCAAGGAGATCACGCCCGACAGCTACGTCGAAGGGCCGTTCGTGTTCAAGAAGGACGGCCGCTACTACATGATGTGGTCCGAGGGGGGCTGGACCGGCCCCGACTACAGCGTCGCCTACGCGATCGCCGACTCGCCGACCGGGCCGTTCGAGCGGATCGGCAAGATCCTCAAGCAAGACCCGCAGGTCGCGACCGGCGCCGGGCACCACTCGGTGCTGCACCCGCCCGGCTCGGACGACTGGTACATCGTTTACCACCGCCGCCCGCTCGGCGAGACCGACGGCAACCACCGCGTGGTCTGCGTGGACAAGATGGAGTTTGACGCAGACGGCCGCATCAAGCCGGTTACAATCACCTTTGATGGCGTCGAGCGGCGGCCGCTGCCGTAGCGGTCACCGCGGCCGCCGGGCCTCCGACTCCCCCAATTTTCCTACCAAGAAGAACCGATCGAATGATCCACGTGATTGCGACCCTCTCGCTCAAGCCGGGCGTCCGCGACGAGTTCCTCAAGATCTTTACCAAGCTGACTCCGGTCGTGCAGGCCGAGGAGGGCTGCATCGAGTACGGCGCCGCCATCGACGAGCCGACCGGTATGGATGTCCAGCAGATGGCGGGCTCCGATGCGGTGATCGTAGTCGAGAAGTGGGAGAGCGTGTCGGCGCTCGAGGCCCACCTGGCGGCCCCGCACATGGAGGCCTTCCGCCAAGAAACCGCGGAAATGTCGGCCGGCGTCAGCCTGCTAGCGCTGAAGCCCGCCTAAAAAGCGATCCGCGGGTTTGTTATGATGCGGGCTCTGGGAACGCGAACGGACGCCGATCCCCGCCTCATCACCCCCGCCTGAGTCTGCCTCCCCCGTGTCTGCTGCTGCCCCGATGCTGAACGCTGTCCGCCAAGAAATTGCCGCCATCGCCGACAAGATTGTCGTGAAGGTGGGCACCCGCACCCTGACCGGCCCCGATGGGCAGCTGGACATGGGACAGATAACGTCGATTGCGGATCAGATCGCTGGATTGCGGGCCGAGGGCCGCAATGTGGTGCTGGTCAGCAGCGGCGCCGTCGGGGCCGGCATCGGCCGGCTCGGCCTGACCGAGCGGCCGACCGACCTGTCGCAGCTGCAGGCCGCCGCGGCCGTCGGGCAGAGCTGCCTGATCGAGTGCTACAACCACGCGCTCGAGAAGCACGGCCTGCACGCCGCCCAGGTGCTGCTGACCGCCGACGACATGCACGACCGCCGCCGGTACCTGAACGCCCGCAACACGCTGCGGGCGCTGTTCGAGTACGGGGCGGTGCCGATCGTCAACGAGAACGACACCGTCCGGGTCGAGGAGCTGCGTCGGTCGATGGGCGACAACGACCGCCTGGCGGCGTTGGTCACGAACCTGATCCGCGCGCCGTTGATGGTGTTGCTGACCGACGTCGAGGGCCTGTACGACGGCCACCCCAAGGACGAGGGCTCGAAGGTGATCCCGCTGGTCCGGGAGCTGGACGAAGTGCTCGAGCACGCCGGCGAGTCGAGCAACGAAGGCCTGCGGCTGTCGACCGGCGGCATGGCGAGCAAGCTGCAGGCGGTGCAGATCTCGACCGAGGCGGGCGAGAACGTCGTGATCGCCAACGGCCGACGGCCGAACGTGCTGCGGGATATCCTGGCCGGCGAGACGATCGGCACGCTGTTCATCGCGGCCGGCGCTTCGGTCCGCGACCGCAAGCGGTGGATCGGCTGGAGCGTGCACCCGGAGGGCAAGCTGCGGCTGGACGCGGGCGCCGAGCACGCCATCGCCGAGGAGGGCGGCAGCCTGCTGGCCGTGGGGATCACCGGTGTCGAGGGGAACTTTGACAAGGGGGATGTCGTCAGTCTGGTGGGGCCTTCCGGCGAGGAGTTCGCGCGGGGGCAGACTAATTACGGGTCTGATGATGTGCGCCAGGTGATGGGGGAGCCAACCGAGCGGTTCGGCGAGATCCTCGGCAGCTGGTCGTACTACGATGTGGTGCACCGCGACAACCTGACCGTGCTGCGGGCCTAGTCCGGTGGTAGCGGTTGCGACGCGGGTGAGGACGCGGGCGGGTTGCTTGTTGCTGGGCGGCGCGTGGTGATTAGGCTGGAGGTTCTGGCCAGACTCCTCGCACAGCGACCCCACGCATGACCGCCCTGCCCCGCCGCTCGCCCAACCGCCTCGCCGTCCTGCTGACCGCCGCCCTGGCCTGGTCGGCGGTTGGCCAATCCGCGCAGGCAGAAACCGCCTACGACACGCAGCGTCGGATCGAGATCGCGGCGCTCCGCCTGCAGCTGTACGAGAATGTCGAGTACCCGGCCGAGCTCCGTCGATTGAAATCAGAGCTGAAGCTGGCCGAGGCCGAGGCCGCTTCGCTCGAGCGGTTGCTGCGGGAGTACGAGCCGTTCGACAAGTTTTCCACGGGCCGGCCGCTGGTGCTGACGATTGAATCCACCCGACTGGCGCTGCTGCGGGCCGGGCTGAGGCGCGACAACCTGCGGCAGGACCTGATGGCTCAGCAGCGGAGCCACTACGACCGGTTGCGGCTGCTGCACCTAGAACTGGAGCAGGCGCGGGCGGGGCTGTAATCGCGTCGGGCGGGCCCGTAGAATGTCGGCTCAGCGCCGACCGTGAGGAAGCGGGGCGGCCGACAGTGGGCAAAATTCTCGGAAGCGCCGGTTTGACCTCTGGCGTTGATTAGCAGCTATGAGCGAACTGCGCCACGAGTGCGGCGTCGCGGCCGTGTACCACCTGCCCGGCCCGCAGAGCCCCCTCTGCCCAACGCAGGGCCCCAGCCACGCGTCGCGGCTGATCCCCCGGATGCTGCTGGACATCCAGAACCGGGGCCAGCTGTCCGCCGGCATGGCGTCGTTCAACCCGGAGCGGAAGCACCTGATCGAGCGCTACCGCGAGCTCGGCAGCGTCACCGAGGTGTTCCGCCTGAGCCACAAAGAGAAGGCCGACGCCCTGATGGCGCGGTACTCCGGCCCGGCGGCGATCGGCCACGTCCGCTACGCCACCTGCGGCAAGGACGACGTCAGCTACGCCCAGCCGTTCGAACGCCGGCACCTGCAGAAACGCAAGTGGTTCAGCTTCGCCTTCAACGGGCAGCTGGCCAACTACGCCGAGCTCCGCGACCAGCTGCTGGCCGAGGACGACCACCACATCACCCGGGCGACCGACACCGAGATCATCATGCACGAGCTCGCCAAGGAGCTGGCGGGTGAGAAGCGGCAGCCGCTGCTGGAGGTGATGCGTGGGGCCGCCAGGCGGTTCGACGGCGCGTACACGCTGGCGATGATCAACGCCCTTGGCGAGCTGCTCATCGCCCGCGACCCGCTCGGCATCAAGCCGATGAGCTACGCGGTGCAGGACTCGCTGTTCGCGGCGGCCAGCGAGAGCGTGGCCCTCCTGAACCTGGGGATCGACCCCGGCAACATCCGCAGCCTCGAGCCGGGGCACGCGATCGTGATCTCCGACGGCAAGCTCGACATCCAGCCGTTCGTGGACAAGCCGAGCCGGGCGCACTGCTTCTTCGAGTGGATCTACTTCGCGAATGTCGCGAGCACGATGGACGGCCGCAGCGTCTACCTGTCGCGTAAGGCCCTCGGCGAGGAGCTGGCCCAGCTCGAAGACCTCACCATCGACGACGACACGATCGTCGTGCCGGTGCCGGACACCAGCAAGGCCGCTGCAGACTCGATGGCGTACGCGCTCGGCGTGCCGAGCGTCGAGGGGCTCATGCGGAACCGCTACTCCGGACGCACCTTTATCGAGGGGGGCGACGCCCGCTACGCCAAGGCCGCCAGCAAGTACACGCCGCTCCGCGAGGTGCTGGAGGGCAAGCGGGTGCTGCTGGTCGAGGACTCGATCGTCCGCTCGACCACGATGCGGGTGCTGATAGACCGGCTCCGCACCGTGGGCCACGTGAAGGAGATCCACGTCCGCGTGGCGTGCCCGCCGATCGTGGCGCCCTGCTTCTACGGCATCGACATGTCGACCATCGGGGAGCTGTTCGCGCCGCATTTCCTGAAGAACGCCGAGGGCAGCGAGGCGGCCTTCAAGGCGATGGCCGATGAGCTGGGCGCCGATTCCCTGCGGTACCTCCCGGTCGAGTCGATCGCCCGCGCCGTCGGACGCCCCCCGGGCGAGCTCTGCCAGGCCTGCATCAGCGGCCAGTACCCGACCGCCTGCGGGCAGCAGCTCTACGAGCTTGCCGTGGAGAAGGCCGGCGGGTTCGAAGACCCAACGGCCGAGCAGTCGGCGAGCCGGACCTACGAGGCGGCGCACCGCAACGGCTAGGGATTGGAGGGGGCCGGCAAGCCGGGTTACTCCGTCAGGCTGAACTGCGACATGTCGCCGATCCGGACCCGGGTCCGGACAGGCCGGCCGTCGCGGAAGACGAGCACGTCCATCTCCTGGCCGATCTCGGTCAGCTTGACCATGCTAATCAGGTGGTCGTCGTCGTCGATGCGGACGCCGTTGTACTCGATGATGATGTCTTCGGGCTTGAGCTCGGCTACCTCGGCGGGCGAGTTGGGCTCGATGCTCTTGATGCGGGTGCCGACCAGGCGGGACAGCCCCGCGGCCCGGGCCCGCCGCTCGTCAAACAACGCGTCGAGCTTAACCCCGAGGTAGCCGCGGTGCACCTCGCCGGTGCGGGTGAGCTGCTCGCCGATGCGGGTGGCGATGTTCACCGGGATGGAGAAGCCGATGCCCTCGTTGCCGCCGGAGTTGCTGGCGATCGCCGTGTTGAGGCCGATCACCTCGCCCCGCATGTTGATCAGCGGGCCGCCGCTGTTGCCGGGGTTGATGGCGGCGTCGGTCTGCAGGAAGTTTTGGTACTTGACCTCGCCCTCGCCCAGCTCAAGGTTGTAGCGGCCCTTCGCGCTGATGATCCCGCGGGTGACGCTCTGGCTCAGGCCGAATGGGCTGCCGACCGCCAGGACCGGGTCGCCGATCTCCATCAGGTTGGAGTCGCCCAGCCGGGCGGCAACCAGGTCCGAGGCGTCAACCCGCATCACGGCGACGTCGGTGTGCGGGTCGCTCCAGATCTGCGTTGGGCTGATGCGGCGGCCGTCGTGCAGCTGCACACGGATGTGCGGCTCGGAGGAGTTCTTGATGACGTGTCGGTTGGTGAGCACAAACTTCTCGCCGCCCGGCGTGAACTGCACCACCACGCCCGAGCCCGCCTCCTGGACGTCGCTGCGGACACGCAGCTCGCGGATCGGCCGGGCTTCGATGTGAACGACCGAAGGCGTCACTAATTTGACAACGCGCTTGACCAGCCCGAGCAGCCGGTCCATCGCCTCGACGTCGCGGGCGAGGGCCTCGAACTGCAGGTCCCGCTCCGCGTCGGTGGTGCTGACGGCGGGCTGCGCCGCGGCGGGTGGGGCCGCGTTGCCGAGCATGCCGCCGACCAGGATGGCAGTCAGCGCGGTCGCGGCGGTGAGACGGGGGCGTTGCGGCATGGGGTGGGTGAGGGGTGCGGTTCTGCTTACGAAAAAAGCCGCCGGGATCCAGGGACCCGCGACGGCTGTTTGGTTGCGGTCCGTTCTGTGGGAGTATAACCCGCCGAACGGAGCAGCCGAGGGCCTACTGCACCTCGAAATCGGAGATCGTCGCGTCGGCCTCGGAATAGCCGGCATCAACCACCCGGCCCCAGTCTTCGACGCGGCGGTCTTCCAGCGTGCCGTCCTCCGACGCCCGCTGGCAATCGATGCACATGGTGGCGTACGGCAACGCGTTGAGGCGGGCCATCGGGATGCTCGTGGCGCAGACCTCACACTTGCCGTAGGAGCCCTCGCGGATGCGGGTCAGGGCGTGCTCGATGTGCTTCAGCTCTCGGCTTTCCGCCTCGGCCAGCTGCGAGTTTATCTCGTCTTGGGCGGCGTCCAGGGCGAAGTCAACGACGTCGCCGCCGATCTGCTCCCGGAGTTGCTGGAGCATGCTTAGGTCGCCGGCCAAAGCCTTGCGGAGAGCGTCGCGGCGCGTCGTGAGCAGATCGCGCATCTTCAGGATGGAGTCTTTGCGTGCCATAGCCATTCACCTTGCTTGGTCTGGCGGTCTGTCCCCGGCTCCGAGTGGTGCACGGTGGAAAACTGGGGGACGCGCCGTCTGCCGCCTCGTGTTCGAGGGAAAGGAACCGGGCCCTCCTCGGCCTCAAGTCCTCACCCTCTCAATGTGGGTAAATTCGATTGATGCGTGGGCGACTCGCCCCTGGCAACAACCAAACTATAGTACGCAGTTTTCCGAAAATGGGTCGTCGCTTGTTCAGTAAACCCCAGATAGTGACCGTCGGCTCGCCGGCGGCGGCCAAATCTCTCGGGATTTCCTGAGGTTCGCCTCCTCCCGCGGCACAGAGCGAGCCTCTCTTAGCGGGAATCGGTCGGTGGACAATCTGGGCGGCCGCGGATTCCACGCGCCGCCAAGCCGCCTCTCTAATCGGAGGAATCGGCACGGTCGATTGAGCGATCCTGGAATAGGGCCGTCCGCACCCTCCCGGGGCGGGGTGGCGTTTTGACCGGCGCAGTGCAGAAAGCTACATCACTGAGTGATTTTGTCGGATCTGCCGGCCGGCGTCCCCGTCCCGACGGCGGGCCCCCTGCCCCTACCCCTCCTAGACGACGCCCCGATGTCTACTGAAACCCAAGTCGATCCCCGCCCCCTAGCGGCGCTTGCTGGAGCAATAATGCTCTCGGCCGATGACCGAGGTGTGGGGTACTTGCTGCCGGAAGGCTCGACGACCGTCGGCGCCGGGCCCAAGTGCGACCTCCGGCTTGACGGTCCGGGCTTGAAGCCTCTGCACTGCGTGATTGTCCAGAGTGCCGAGGGGCTTACGGTGCGGCGATGGTCGCCCGGGACCAAGCTCAACGGAGCCAGCTTCACCGAGTCTGCGTTGCGGATGGGCGATTGCCTGTCGATCGGGCCGATTGAACTGCACGTGAGCCCTGTTGACGAGAGCCAGGTTGACAAGAGCCAGGTTGACAAGAGCCCGGTTGACAAGAGCCCGGTTGACAAGAGCCCGGTTGACAAGAGCCCGGTTGACAAGAGCCCGGTTGACGAGCCCGACACGCTCGCGGATGAGGGGCAAGCGGCCCCTGCCGAGGTGGCGGAAGGGAATCAAGATTTCGACGGCGGCTGGGAGCAGAGCGACGACGAGCCTTCGGACACCGCGTGCGACGTCCTGGACCACAAAGAAGAGCCGGCGCCGTTTGGGTTCGACCGATCGGCCCACGAGGGCGACCTGGCCGAACCCCCGCTCGACAACGCCGCTGCGCAACCCGTCCATGGCCCGGAGGGTTGGCAGGTCGCTGAGACCGACCCTGGAGAGTCAGCGGATCTCACGGAGCCGGCAGGCGAACAAGCTGATAGCGTCGACGAGCAGGCGGCGTCACCCTTTGCGGGCGTGTTCCCCGTTCCGCCGCACCTGCTTAAGCCGTGGAACGATGCAAGCTCTGCCGCGGACACCACACCGACCGTACCGTCTGGCGCGGACGCAGAAACCGCTAGCGAAGACGTGTGGTCCGTCGTTGCCGAGGGGCTCGAGGAGCCGTCCGCAACGCTTGACGAACCGCCCTGCGAAGAACACGCCGGCGAAACAACGGCCGACGAAGAACCAGTCGCCGAAGAACCAGTCGCCGAAGAACCAGTCGCCGAAGAACCGGTTGACGAAGAACCGGTTGACGAAGAACCGGTTGACGAAGAACCGGTTGACGAAGAACCGGTTGACGAAGAACCGGCTGACGAAGAACCGGTTGACGAGGCTGCAATCGCCGGCCAGGCCGAGCCGGCCGCGGACCCGTTAGCGGGGAGCGACGACCTTGTGGCAGTCGCGGTCGAGGATCGGGAAGAGCAGCTCGGTGCTGCGGTTGAGCCGGAGGCCGAAGACGCGCCCCGGGACCAGTGCGGTCTAGCCGCCAGCCGCCCGAAAGAAGTTCAAGAGGTTTGCGACGAGGCCGTCAACGCCTGCGAGTCGCCGCAGCCGGAGTTGTGCGCAGCAGACGGCGAGGTTGAGTTCTACACCGATGTCAATTGGCAGGCGGTCGACACCGCCGCGACATCCGAGGGCGTTCGCGCCACCGCCGCGCCCGAATCAAAACCCGCGCCGCACCCGGTCAACCTGGCCGTGATGCTCCACGCGAGGGATCAGATTCAGGCCGTAAGGAATCGAGCTAAGCGCATCGTGCAGGGCCTGCGTTCAGAGCGGGCCGCGAGTCAGACGACACGCGACGAGCTTGAAACAAGCAAGGCCCGCAGCGCCGAGTTGGCCGCGTGTGTCGAGGAGCTGAAGGCTTCGCTCGCGGAGCGGGACGCCCTGTACTCGGGCCTCGAAGCCGAGAAGCAGTCGCAGGACGAAGAGCTGGATAGGCTTCGCACCGCGGTGGGGGATCAGGAGTCGATCAATCAGGAGCTCCGCGATCAACTCGCGACTCAGGGCGCTCAGATCGCCGAGCTTACTGCCGCGATCCAGGGCTGGGAGTCGGAACGCAAGACGCTCACCGATGAACTGGCCGCTGCCCAGCAGCAGCTGGAGCTCCGCCCGGCGGCTGCAGAGCTGTCGACTAGCGAGCAGGAGGCAGACCATCCGTCCGATGCGGCCGGCGAAGATTGGAGTGTCGACCTCGCAACAACAGAGTCAGAAGCGCCGGTCAGTGACGCGGCCGACTGGGACGCGTCGACCGCTGTCGAAGCTGAGGCTGTCGAACCTGAGGCTGTCGAACCTGAGGCTGGCGAGACCGAAGCCGGCCCAGAGCCGTCTTCGCTGTGGGCATCGGCGCTGCAGGACGATTCGGCCGAAGAGTCGCCCTCGGCGACTGCCGAGCCCGAGTCCACGGCGGCCACGGTCCCTGGCGAATCGATGTGGTCTACCAACCTGGACGAGCAGGCCCCTAGGGAGGAAGCTTGCGAGACCGTAGAGCAAGTCTGCATTGAGGGTGAGGAGCCCGACGCAGTGGCGTGGAGCGTCTCGTCGCTAGCGGCCGACGCGACGAGCGACGCCGAGCCCGCTGCAGCGTACGATGAAGCACCGTGCTCACCTGCGACTGACCTGTGGGACATCGAACGCGCGTCGGATGCTCCCCAAACGCCAGACGAAGCGGATGAGCCGACCCCGCCGGTCGACGAAGGCGACTCCCCGGCAGATGCGTGGGAGGCTCCGCTCGCAGGGGACTCTGCCCCTGCTGAAGAGGAACCGCTTTGGGGCGAGACCAACGCGTCACCGGCAGTAGACGAGCAACCGAGCGTCGAAGCGTTCGCCGCCGAGGCTCCGACGCCGCTCCCCGCGCCCGAAGCATCGCCGTGGGGCGCCGCCCCTGCTGCAAGCGAGCAGACGGGCGACGATCAACCGGCTGCCGATTGGGAGCCGCCGGTCGATGTTGACACTGAGCCTGTCGCCAGCGTTGAGTCCCCGGTGAAAGGGGATTCCTGCGATGAGCCCGAGCTTGGTGAGCATGCCGAGCGTGGTCCGCTGACCGAGTACATCAATGAGGGCGAAGCCCCGATTCCTGCGGCCAAGTCCGGCCCCACGCCGGTCCCCGATTGGCTCTTGGGCGACGACGGTGAAAGTGACGACGATCTGACGGACGATGCAGAAGCCGCCGGCAGCGACGAGCAGCCAGAGCCGCAGGGGCCGCCAGAGCAAGTCTCGTTCTACGAAAAGTACGCTCACCTGCTTCCGGAGGACGACGAGCAGCCGGTCGAGCCTGAGGCTGAACCGATGGCGCCGGCGCCCACGCCGGTCGCGGTTGCCGAAGAGCTCTCTTCGAGTGGTTCGGGAGACGAAGAAGAAGACATCGACGCGTACATGGTCAGGCTCATGGAACGGATGCGTGGGGGCGATCCCTCCCCGGCGACTGCTCCGGCGAAAGCAAAGTCCGGACCGAGCACCCAGCAGCCGACCCGGGTTGCGGGCGCCGCGCCTGAACCGGCTCCAGAGCAGCCCGCGCCGTCGCTGATCAACCTAGAAGACATTAAGCGGCGTGAGAAACCCGAAGCGGCCACCGACATGGCCTCGCTCCGGCGTTTAGCGAACGACTCGGCGAGGCAGGCGATCGGCGTGGCGGCTTCGAAGCAGAGCCGCGAGCAGTCGGTCGCCAACCTGGTGATCGCCGGCATCGCGTTTGTCAGCGGCGGGTACTTGATCACATCGGCTCCGTCGGTGTTCAGCACCCAGCTGATCGGTGGGGCGTTCGCTCTGCTGCTGTCCGGTGTGTGGGTCTTCCGGTCGCTGTCGCACCTGCTGCGATCGGTCCGCGATGGCGCCTACGACGGCGCCGTCCGAGAGGTTGTCAGCCGTGATAAGCTGCCGATTAACAAGTAACCGCCCGCCGGGGCGCCGCCTGGCTCAACGGACTTGGCTACCCCAAACCGGACCGGGCGTGCGGTTGTAGGGGATCCGTTGTTGCTTGGCCAATTGGGCGGCGGCCGGCAGGACGCCCACCGGGGTGAACACGCCACCGTGGGCATTGGCGATCATGGCGAGCCCCTCGGCCGAGTCCGCGCTGCGGACGGTCATCCCCAGCGTGTGGACGGTGAAGGGCCAGTCGAGGGTCTCCTCGGTGAGCCGGTTGAGCTTGCGAGACGGCTTGCGATTCACCCCGCTGCCGTTGAAGAGGTAGCCGCCGTCGCTGAGCAGGTACACGACGTGTGGGTCGAGTTCCGCGGCGTAGTCCATCGCGTCGGCCAGGCAGTCGCCCTTGCACATCTGCACCGACATCAGCCACTGCTCCAGCTTTTGGCGGTTGGCTCGGGTCGCGGGCACCAGCCGCGGGGCCGGTTCGGGGAAGAACATGGGGTAGACCTGGTCGCTGTAGAACAGGACGTGGAATTCCTGCTTGGGGGTCATGGCGCTGATGGACCGCAGCAGCTCGAAGACGGTGGTCTCCATCCGGCCGCCGGTCATGCTCCCCGAGTTGTCGACAACGAACACAAATCGGTTGCCGCGTGAGCGGGCGCCGAAGAACTGCGCGTCCCCTGCCCCACTCCCCGCCGGGCCTCCTGCCCCGCGTTCGCCTGCCGCCGTGCCGACACCGCCGGACATCAACCCAATGGCGTCTGCCGGCAGGGCCTCAGCGACGGCGGGCTGCAACGAAAACGCTTCGGTCAACGCGGCGTCGAGTGACGGGGCCATGTCGTCGGGTTCGACGGTGAGCACGGGCTCGGTAGCGAGCGGCTCAAGCTCGACCAGGGACTCTGTCGGGTCGAGTGTGTCGAGCGAGATCTCGACAAAGTCTTCGTAGTCGTCGGATGAGTCGGCGACGCTAGCCAAGAGGAATGGGGGGTCTTGGATCGGCAGAGCGAAGCTTGCCAACCCAAGCACCGCACCGAGCGCGAGGTGCGCGGCGAGGCTCACCGCCCATTCCGACTTGACGCGACGACGCTGTCGGCCGTGCCTGCCGTGCGGAGACTTCGCCGAGAATCCTCGTGGGGGCTGACTGGCATGATGGCCGCGCGGGGGGACCTCGAACTCCGCGGGGGACCGGTCCCACGCTGGATCGCTGGCGGTGTGGCCCGAGGGCTGGGCGGCCGGCGCCGCCTCAGGGTTTGAGATCCCGGCCGCGACGACGGCGGGGGCGTCGTCGAGCAAGCGGCGGTCGTGGTCGATTCTGCCCTGCTGCCGGGCAAGCTGCTCGGTGAGGCGCGCAGCGGCTTCGTCCTCGCCGTGGGCCTCGAGTCGGGCCAGCTCGGCGCGGAGGCGGTGGGTTTCGATCTCGAGCCGGGCAAGCCTGACCCGCGTGTCGTGCAGCAGGTCGGCGCGGTTGCGCAGCGCGGCGCCGTCTGGGGGCGTGGCCATGGGAGCGGAAGACTAGGCTAAAGGCGGGGAACAACGCCTGAACAGGTTGCCAGTCTAATTGCGGCCTGCCGCTGGTTCAAACAATTTGGGCCAGGAAACCCAATTTAGCCGTTGGGAGTCAGCCGTTCCTGCTCCGCAATCTGATTGGCCTGCTCGAGCTCGGCGGCCGTGTTGACCTCGATTACGGGGCGGGCGACCTCGGACACGTAGATCGAATTTCCGTTCTCCAGGCAGCGGAGCTGCTCTAGGCTCTCGCACAGCTCCAGCGGGGTCTGCGGCATCTTGCAGAAGCTCTGCAGAAACTCGGCACGGAAGGCGTACAGGCCGAGGTGATGGAGCGAGTGCCCCGAGTCGTATTTCGACCCGTGGGGAATCACCGAGCGTGAGAAGTAGAGGGCGCGGCGGCGGGCGTCACGGATCACCTTGACGGCGCTCGGTCCTTCAAACTGGTCCTGGGTGCCGAATCGCGTCGCCACGGTAGTCATGTCGGGCGTCTCGCCTGCCAGGTAGGGCGCGACCAGGGCCCGGAGCATTTCCGTCTCGACGAACGGCTGGTCGCCCTGCACGTTGGCGACGATCTCGGCCTCGGGGAACTGCCGGGCGGCGTCGGCGACCCGGTCGGTGCCGGTCTGGCAGTCGGCGGAGGTCATGACCGCTTGGCCGCCCAGCTGGTTGACCAGGTCGGCAATTTCTTGGTGGTCGGTCGCGACTACCACCCGGTCAAAAACGCCGCTGGCCTCGGTCCTGCGGAGCACCCACTCGACCATCGGCCGGCCGGCGATCAGGGCGAGCGGCTTGGCGGGCAAGCGGCTCGAGGCGTGGCGGGCGGGAATTACGGCGAGCGTAGCAGGCATAGTCCGCGCCGAATCTCTTGCTAGGGTTGCCAAAAATGCCGCGACTACAGGATTCGCCGTGGCCAATAAAAAAAGGGACGCTCTCAGAGAGCGTCCCTCATCGCTGAATCGCAGCGACCCCGACGGGGATCGAACCCGCAACCTCCGGATCGACAGTCCGGTGCTCTAACCAATTGAGCTACAGGGCCCCGTTACCAGGGGCGAGCCCCCAATCGCGAGAGTCGTAGTTTAGCTACGGGGGTGGCCGAACGTCAACCGCTGCTGCCTGCTCTGGTTATCAGTTGGCGTGACCGCCCTGGAGTAACCGATTCTGCCCCAATAATTGCCCTAATTGCGTGCGGAATCCCACGGCATGCGGGCCATTGACCGCCCCGCAAGTTGACGTAACAGGCGCCGGTTTTTTACTATCAGGGCGGAGCGGGAGTCGTCCCGCCCCGTTATGGCTCTGCCCGCGTGCCCGCTCCGGGACCGCCACACTGGTGATTCCGCTGGCCCGCCTTGCAAGAAGGAGTTCTGCCATGCCGCTCTTCGAGATTGAAACCGACAACCACATCATCATCAGCTGGGCCAACGACGCCGACGAGGCGAGCAGCGTCGTCGCCGACGCTTATCCGCAGGAAAGCGTCAAGCGGCTTACCAAGCGGCCCCGCGACACCTGGGTGATTTCGAAGAGCGCTCTCGGTATCCAGAGTCCCGTTGACCCCTGCAGCACGGCCCGTGACTGCCTGTCCAAGGCCGAGGGCGACAAGGTCCACGCGATCCGCCTCTACATGCACGAAACGGGCGTTGACTTGGAGCAGGCACGCAAGGTAATCGAGTCGAACATGGTGATGGGCTGGTAGCCCCTCACGCCGCCTGACTTATTCGGCAGGCGGCTCTCTCAATTGAGGGCGGCGCTAGATACCGTCGCGAACTGTGACCCCGCGAGGCGCGTTGCCTTGACCGCGTGTCCGGTGGGCCCATCGCCACTAGTAGCGGTAGGCCTCGGTGGTTGGGTACGCGTTGGCGGGCGGGGTCTGGGTCTGCTCGCTGCTCTTCGGGGCCGTTGCCGCCGGAGCAGAACGCAGCGCTACGCTGACCTGGGGGTCGTAGCTCGACGTCCCACCGGGGCGGTAGCCGCCAGGTGAGCTGGCGACCGGCACGCCCTGGCCAGCCGTCTGCGTTACTTGGGAAGCAGCCGGCATCGCGACTGGGCTAGCGGCGACCGCACTGGCCGGCGTTGTTGCCAGCGGCAGTCCGGGTAGCGGCGGCGCGGCCTCTCCGTAGCGTCCGGATGGCGCCGCAGCGGCGGCAGGCAAGCCGGCTCCTGCAAGCGGAGACGAAGCTGGCGACTGAGCCAGCGGCAGACCGTTGGTCGAGGTGTAGCGAGAATCGCCGTAGCGTTCGTCGGGGGCAGCGGCAACCGTTGCGACCGGCGGCGTGTAGCCGTTCGGGTCGTAGGGACCCGCTGCCGGAGTCGCAGCTCTGGCTGCCGGGGCGGCGGGCGCCGCCGCGGCGTAGGTCTGAGTGGTTGGGTAGGCCGGCGCCGTGGTTGCCGGAGTCGTCGTTGCGGGCGGCGCGGTTGCTGGGTAGGCCGTCGGAGCCGAGGCGCTAGCGACGCCGGTCGTCGGGTAGGCAGGCACCGAGGTCGCAGCCGGCGTGAACGGCGGCGCTACCTGAGACGACGAGGCGGCAGTGGCAACCGCGGTTGCGGCGCCGCCGGGGTTTGCAACCTGGTCGGTCGGCAGCTCAGGGGCAGAGCGGGCGGCGATTGAGGTTTCCTGGTCGCCGTGCGACCACGGATTCAGCGAGGCCCACCGCGAGCTTGAACGGCACCCTGTGGCCGCTAGGACCAGCAAGAGCATCAACGTGGCGTAATTGTGGGCGGTTCGTGAAGTGGCTCGCATGGCGTCCGTGCCTGGGAGATTCGGTTGTCGTGGGCTCGGGGGCCGCACGTCAGAGTGTGATCCCTACAATCGTGTTTTTCTTTCTTCGGCTCACGCCGGCTGGCGGGGCCAGCCGAAACGCCCCGCTTTGCAATCTGGCAGCAATGCTGGCGTCGGCGGCGAGCCAATCGGGCGGAGTATAGGAGTGTGCCCGACTGAGTCAACGTCGATTTACGGGCCAACGGCGGCAAAACGAAAACAGCCCCGCGAGGCCTGTCCTCACGGGGCTGTTGAGACTGTTGGTCGCTAGCAGGCCGACGATTAGCCCTTCGCGGCGGCGTAACGATCCGCAACTGCGGACCAGTCGACCACGTTGAAGAACGCCGAGATGTAGTCCGGCCGGCGGTTTTGGTAGTGGAGGTAGTAGGCGTGCTCCCACACGTCGAGGCCGAGCACCGGGGTGCGGCCTTCCATGTAGGGGTTGTCTTGGTTGGGAGTGCTCTCGACCGCCAGCTTGCCGCCGTCGACGCTGAGCCACGCCCAGCCGCTGCCGAAGCGGGTCGCGGCGGCGTTGGAGAAGTCCTCTTTGAACTTCTCGAAACCGCCGAGCTCGGCGTCGATCGCCGCGGCCAGGTCGCCGCTGGGGGCGCCGCCGCCCGAGCCGCTCATGACGGTCCAGAACAGCGAGTGGTTGGCGTGGCCACCTCCGTTGTTCCGGACGGCGCCACGAATATTCTCGGGGACGTTAGCGATATTGCGGCACAGGTCTTCGATCGATTGCTCGGCCACGCCAGCCCCTTCCAACGCGGCGTTCACCTTGGTGACGTACGCGTTGTGGTGCTTGGTGTGGTGGATCTCCATGGTCTTCGCGTCGATGTGCGGCTCGAGCGCGTCGTAAGCGTAGGGGAGTTCGGGGAGGGTGTAGGCCATTTCGGTCTCCTGTATGGTCTGTTGCGGCGTGTGTCCGCGTGAGGTCTGCTGCAATATCGGCGCCAACCACGCCATGCGTAACAGCCCGCAGGTTAACGCGCTAACGGACTACTGACAATCCGCCGCCTAGCCACTTTGGCCGCCCGCCCGCAGTTGCAGGCGGGCGACCCGACGCGGCGCTAGTTCCCCCGTTTCTGCTGCAGCCGTTGCACCGCCTTCTCGAGCTCGCGGTCCAGGCCAAGCTCAACAGCGATCTTCGTGGCGAGCGTCGAGAGCCGCTGCACGTTCTCCTGCGAGAGGTCGCCCGCCAGATTGACCAGCGCCAGCTCGTGGTCGGTGTGGGCCAGGATCAGCACCCCCTCGACGGCGTCTTCCGTGGAGCGGACGTAGACCCGCACCATCTTGCCGCTCTCGGAAGCCCGTAGCGTCGGTTCCCACCCCTGGTCGGGCAGTTCGGTCTCGAGCCGTTCGGCTACGCTGGCCGCCACGGCTTCGACGTCGGGCAGTTCCTTCCACACGCGGAGGTGGACGCCGCGGACCACCTCGCGGAGCGTCTGCGTCAATTCCTTGGTGGACCCGATCTGCTCGGTGGCGAATCGAACCGCCTCGGCGTTCTGCTCCAGCGCGTTGTCCTGGAGGCCGTTGAGGAAGCCGGTTAAGGCGGCTTCGCCGAGGCTGAGGGCGTGGTCGATGAGCTGCCCACCGAGGTCGACTTCGACGGTCGGGGTCGGCACACCGGGCAACTCGAGGCGGGTTGTCTGGCCGGCCGCCAGCGCGGCGTGCGGCTGCAGGGTGGCTGCCGGCGCGATCAGCAGCGCCGACGCCAATGCCGCGTGCCGAAAGATCCCACGGCGTTCTCTAACATCCCACATAGCAACGTTCCTTAGTCGGTGGAGTCTGGATGGGACGACTCCAGTCGCCTAGGGGGCTATTCGTGGGGGACAGCCCGCATCTTGGTGCGGACGGCGGATTTTGCAGTGATTCGCACGCGGCCCGTTCTCGGCGGGGACAGGGCGGGCGGAGTAGCCGCCGTTTGAATCAGCCTTCGCTGTCCAGCAGGGTCAGCAGGCGGCTCAGCTCGCGGCGTTGGTCGTCGATTTGCTGAAGCTGGCGGGTAATCTGCTGGATAGCGTCCCGCGTGGTCTTCGCGTCCTGCTCGTCGGCGTGGTTGCCATCGGTCCGACGGGACGCCGGCTGGTAGCTGGCGAACGCCTCGTCGATGGCGTCGCCGGAGTGCGGCACGGGCGCGGCGGCCAGCGAATTGACGGCGATTCGGGCGTGCAGCAGCGCCTGGCCGCGGGGCCCACTGGGGAGTTTGACTTCTTGGATCTCGCGGTTCATAACCGGAATCGCTCTTACTTGGAGGGGGAGGTTTCGAGGTCGGCCTCGCGGGCCATCAGGTAGGACCGGAGGCTGCCCAGCAGCTTGCGGGCCCGCTCGGTTGCGTAACCGCGGCGGCGGTCACGTTCGTGACGCGGGCGGATCGTCACCGCGGCGGTGGTCTGAGCGTAGGCGCCCTTGGCGAGCCCGACCGAGTTTTCTCGCTCGATGAACTCTTCTTCGAGCTTCAGATCGAGCACAAACCCAACGGGGCGGTCGCCCGTGCGCCGCAGCGACCCGGCCCCGGCGTCGGAGCACTCGATGCGGATCTCGTGCTCGGCGGTCTTTAGGATCTTGGCGTCGTGGTCGGCGATAAAGCCCTTGAGCTTCTCCACCGCGACCTCGATCGGCACGTTGGTGACCAGCGTGGTCTCGATGAGGGACTTGCCCCACGAGCCGAAGCCCCACCAGCTCTTCTTGGGTTGTTCTTCGTCCATACCTGCCCCCAATTGCACGACCTGGTTGCGCCCCTGATCCTTGGCCTGCAGCAGCGCCCGGTCGGAGCGTCTGAGCAGCGTCTCGGGCGTGTCGCCCGCCTGCAGTTCCGAAACGCCGAAGCTGGCAGTAATCGACTTCCCGCCGAGTTCGGACTGAACGGTCTCGGAAAGGGCCCGCCGCATCTGCTCCGCCCGCATCGCGGCGTTGGCGTTGTTGCAGTCGGCGCACAGCACGGCGAACTCTTCGCCACCGTAGCGGGCGACTAGGTCGCCGGTACGGCAGACCGCCTTCAGCAGGGTGGCGAAGCTGATAATTGCCTCGTCACCGGCCTGGTGGCCGAAGGTGTCGTTGATCGATTTGAAGTGGTCGATGTCAGCCATGATCAGGCTGCACGGGAGGCCGGTTTCTTGGTGGGCGTCGACGAACATCGCCAGGGCCCGGTCGAACTCTGCCCGGTTGGCGACCTGGGTCATCGGGTCCTTGGTCATCTCGACGTGCAGCGCCTGGCACCGCTGCTCCAGCGACGCCTCACTCGAGGCGTCGTGCAGCAGCACCGTGGCCCCGAGGATGCCCTGCGAAGGCGAGCAAACTGGGATCGAGTGCAGGTCGACCTCGATGTGCTTGCCCTTGCGGCCGATGACGCTCATCCGCTGGACGTTCGGCGCGCCGGTGTTGATCGCTTCGGCGATAGGGCACTCGGTGTCGTCTAGCAGCCGGCCGTCCGAGGCGCTCATCACCAGCAGCGAGGGCGTGAGCGTCTGGCCCACCGCCGCCGAGCTGCCGACGCCCGTCATCCGTTCCGCGCCGGTATTCCACAACAAGATCTGCCGGTGGGGGCTGACAAACACGACGCCGTCGTGCATGTGGTCGATCAGCTCCTTCTCGAACATCGCCAGCTCGGAGCTGGCCGGGTCTGCTCCGGATGGGGCGTGCGACGTAAACTCCCACGGCAGATTACCGCTGCCGGTATCTAGCTGGGCGAGCCAGCGCTGGGAGACTTCTGCCGAGCGTTCGGCGTAGTTCTTGCCAAGCTGTTCGACGAAGCTCCGCACCAGGCCCGGGTCGAATTGTGAGCCCGCGCACTGGAAAAGCTCAGCGACCGCCCGTTCCTGCGACTTCGCAGGGCGGTAGACGTGGTCGGTGGTCATCGAGTCGTAGGCGTCGACGATCGACAAGAACCGCGCCAGCACGGGAATGTCTTCGCCGCTCGGTTGGCTGTCGCCGCGGCTGCCGTCGTACCACGCATTGGACGCGATCACGACGTCGATCAGCTTCTGTGGGGCTCCGGCCCGCTCGAGGATCTCTTTGGCTTGGTAGGGCGCCCGGTTGAGCGCCGCGAGGTCTTCCGGCTGCAGCCGGCCCTGCTTGATCAGTACCGAGTCGGGCACGCCGAGCTTGCCGATGTCGTGCAGCAACGCGGCGAGTTCGAGTTGGGTCCGCAGCGCGTCTGGCATCTCCAACGCCGCGGCCCAGCGGCTGCAGCCGAGTGCGACTCGCAGGCAGTGCGACGCCGTGGGTGGGTGCTTGCAACGCAGGCCCGTGAACAGCGAACCGGCCAGTCCGAGTCGGGCAGCGGCCAGGCGGTCTTCGAACTGAGTGACCTTAGGGTCGAGCTCGGCCGCGGCGTGGCCGCTCAGGCGGGCGGTTTCTTCGAGGGATTGCAGCAGCACCGGAATCCGTGAGGGTTCGTCGGCGCCGGCATGGCCGACGACCGGCGTACCGGGCGGTAAATCCAGGGGACTAGGCAGGGTTTCGGACATCTCGCCGGGCTGGCAATTGGTTCTTGCGGACGCTTCCTGGGAAAGCTAGGTCACGCAGTGCGGGTCGGCAAACCACTCTCACCGAACGACTTACAACAGATCTCAGACGCCCGGCGCAGGCCGCGTAACCGCTAAGGGTCGGTTCTTGTGCTGCTTACCCAATCCGATTTATTAACGCGGGGGGTGAAAACTCGGGGCCGCACGTGCCGATCCGAATGGTTGTACGGACGAATCGAATCACGGCCGTTGACGCCGTGCTTGTCTCGAATCAACTATCTACCCCGCCCGGATGGCGGGCTTCAGGCGAGGGAACGCTGATGGCTTCTGGTGCAAGGGATGGTCGCCGACGTCGCATGCTGAATGACGGGACACGAACCGCCGCGGGCGTTTCCGAACAGGATTTCTCCGCCGAGGCCCCAGTGTCGGGCCTCAAAAAGCGTCGGTTCGCCCCGGATCCGGGCAGCCCCAGCTTTGCGGTGGCCCGGTCCGTGCTGCCGACCAGCGGGGTTTCGCTGGCCGGAACGGTCTCGGCTGGGTTGCTGCTGTCGGGCGGGGTGCTGGCGGGTGACTACTTCAAGCCGCTGCTGCCCGCGGCGCTGGCGGGGCCGCTGAGCGTGGCGGCGCCTAGCTCCGTAGGTGGCTGGCTCGTAGCTTCGCTCATGCTGGTGGTAGCTCTGCTGTGCGCAGTCATCTACGGGCTGCGATCCAACCGCTCGGACGACGTCCGGGGTCTGTACCGCTGGTGGCTAACCGCGGCGATTGCGGGAGTCGCGCTCAGCGCGGCGTACTCGGTCGGCGCCGGATCGCTGGTCGGCGCCGAGCTGACGCGTCTGACCGGCGTGACTGCAGTGGGCAATTCGGGGTGGTGGATCACCGCCCTGGCACTGTCGGCCCTGGTGCTCGGGTTCCGGCCCGTCGCCGACCTGGCGGAGAGCCGGCTGTCGCTGGCGTTCTCGGTCCTGGCGGCGGCGGCCGTAATCGTGTCGTGGTGTGGGGCCGCTGGGGCGGTTCCCGCCCAGGCGTCCGAGCACGCCCAGCTGGTACAGAGCGGCGGGCTGCTGATCGGATTGGTGATGGCGGCGGCGGCTCAGCTTGCGTTTGTGCGTCGGGTGCTCCTCGAGACCGACGGAGTAATCGCCGCGCCGGAGAAGAAGGAGAAGCCCGCAAAGAAGGTGACAAAGGCGAGCCCCGACGCCGCGGCCACCAAGCAGGCGGGCAAACCGGCGAAGGTCGGCGAGAAGCCCGCCACTGTGCGGTTCGAGTCGAAGCCGGCAGCGGCCGAACCGGTTGCCGAAGAAGAGTCGCCGGCGCCATCGCTACGGCGTGACACCAGCAACGAGGCCGCTGCTTCCGAGGATTCCAGGTGGACCGACGGCTCCGACGCAGACGCGGACTACGACGACGACAACCCGCGCCGCAAGCTCTCCAAGGCCGAACGCAAGCGGCTGCGGAAGTCCAAGGCAGGCGGACGCTACGCCGCCTAGCGGCGATGGCGTAGAATCAGGCCCTCGCAACCGGCCCCTGCCTACCAACCACCCGCAATGACTGTACGCACCCGCTTCGCTCCGAGTCCGACTGGCTACCTCCATATCGGCGGCGTCCGCACGGCTTTGTTCAACTGGTTATTCGCCCGCCGTCACGGCGGGAAGTTTCTGCTGAGGATCGACGACACCGATCAGCAGCGGAACGTCGAGGCCGCGTTGGCGCCGATCCTACACGGCTTCCGGTGGCTGGGCCTCGACTGGGACGAGGGCCCCGAAGCCGGCGGCGAGTTCGGCCCGTACTACCAGTCGCAACGCGGCGACCGTTACCAGGCGGCCGTCGACCAGCTGCTCGAGCAGGGCGACGCCTACCGCGACTACGCGACCACCGAAGAGCTGCAGGCCGAGCGGGACGCCGCCCAGCAGTCGGGCGGCGCGTTCACCTACAGCCGCCGCTGGATGGCCGAAACGCCGGAGCAGGCCGCGGCATTTGAGGCCGAGGGGCGGCAGGGCGTGGTGCGGTTGAAGATGCCCCGCGAGGGCGAACTGGTGCTCAACGACCTGGTGCGAGGGGAGGTCCGGTTCGCCGGGTCCGGCGAACAGGACCACGTCGTCCAGCGGGCGGACGGGTCGTGCCTGTACCACCTGGCCACCGTGGTCGACGACCACCAGATGCAGATCTCGCACGTGATCCGGGCGGAGGAGCACCTCTCCAACACGCCGCGACAAGTCTTCATCGCCGAGCGGCTCGGCTACCCGCTCCCGGAATTCGCCCACCTGCCATTCGTTGCCGAGCCGGGCAGCAAGACCAAGCTCAGCAAGCGGAAGCTCGACAAGTACCTGAAGAACCGCGACTTCGCCGCCCTCAATCAGCACGGTCAGCGGGTCGCCGAGCTGCTCGGCCTGGAGACCGCCGCCGAGACCTTCAACCCGGTGATTGTCGACTTCTACGAGCAGGTCGGATACTTGCCGGACGCGATCCTCAACTACCTGCTGCTGCTTGGTTGGTCGTTGGACGACTCGCGGGAGGACTTCACCCGCGAGGAAATGATCGAGTGCTTCGACCTCGCCGGGGTCAACAAGGCGCCGGCCAGCTTCGACCCCAGCAAGTTGCAGGCGTTCCAGGATCGGGCGATGCAGCAGCTGCCGCTCAAGACCAAAGCGGCGTGGTGCATTGACTTTCTCAAACGCGCCGGGTACCTCGATTCGCCAGCCCCGTGCGACGCAGGGCCCTACGTGACCGCGATTGTCGATGCGGCGGGCGACCGCCTCAAGACTGCCGGCGACATCCTCGAGTACCGCGAGTTCTTCGTGCCAGATGAGCAGCTCGAGTACGACGAGAAGGCGTTCGCCAAACGGATTTCCAACCCCGAAGACGCGGCTGGTTTGCTGCGTGACTACTCGGCCGAGCTGTCGGCCGTGGAACCGTTCGATTGCGCGGCTATCGAGGCCTCGCTGCAGGCGTTCCTCGAAGCCCGCGAGATCAAGATTGGCCAGATCATCCACGCGCTGCGGGTCGCTGTGACCGGCAAGGCGGTTGGATTCGGGGTCTACGAGTCGCTCGCTATCCTTGGCCGCGACCGCTGTGTCGCGCGGATCGAGCGGGCGTTGTCGATGCTCGAGTAGCCGCTGCACACTCGGCTGCCCATGGCGGAAACAATCAGGCGGTTAGACGAGAGGCTTGGTCCAGAAAAGCATCGCGTTGTCTGGCATGGCCGAGTCGCCGCCCTGAAACCCGCAGCTGCGGTACAGCCCTTTGGCGGGGGCGTTGCTGGCGACGACCTCTAGCGTCATCTTGCAGCACCCACGTCGCCGGGCCTCCTCTTCGGCGGCCTGCATCAGCATCCGTCCGATCCCTTGCCCGCGGTGGCCCGGCGAGATTACTAGGTCGTGGATGTTCAGCACCGGCTTGGCGTAGAAGGTGCTAAACGACTCGACGCAGACAATGACCCCGCAGGGATCGCCCTCCTCCACCGCCACCAGGACACACGCATGGGGGGTCGCTTTGAGCATCGCCGCGACGTTCTGGCGTGCCTCGTCGGTCATGCCGGTGCCGCTCCCCTCGGGGGTGCTGGCGTACGACTCCAGCAGATCCACGAGCGACTGGCGGTGCTGGGCAGAGTTGTAGTCGAGCGGCTGGACGTGAGGGGCCACGGGGTCTCCTGACGCGTTGGCGGACTTCTTAAGGCCTTCGAGGGGCTCGGGTTGAGGGTCGCCTTTCTAGCGGATTACGGCAAGGCGCCTCGGGCGGTGGATGGCTCGTGCGCGGGCTGGTGAGGAGGCTCGACCCCCGACCGGCAGTACCGCCCGTAGGGAGGCGGCTGCCCGCGATTGGCGGGGCTCGGCTAGGCCCGCTGGCCGGCCATTGACAGCTTTGCCGCCAGGCGGCTACCCTATGGGGCTTCGATGACCCCCCGTGACCACGCAGGGGATGCCCGAGGGATGGGCGTCTCTGGAACTGGGCCAACAAGTTAGAAGGCGCCTGAAATGGCTGTTCCCAAGCGAAAGCACTCCAACTCACGCAGCGGCAAGCGTCGCAGCCACGATGCGCTGCAGGCGCGTCAGCTCCACGCCTGTCCGAAGTGCGGGACCATGATCCCGACGCACACGGTTTGTCCGAACACGAACTGCGGCCACTATATGGGCCGCACGGTGGTCGAGGCGACTTAAACCCGTTTCTGCGACCCCCATTACTGCGGCGCGTCGCGGTGCAATCTTCGGCAAAGCATCATGAGCTCTCAAACCGCCCTGCTCTTCCCCGGCCAAGGGGCCCAAACCGTGGGCATGGCCGCCGAGCTGTGCGAGCGGTCGATCGTTGCGCGCGAGCAGTTCGACGCCGCCGCCCAGATCCTTGGGTACGACCTGCTGAAGCTCTGCTCGCAGGGCCCGGCCGAGGACCTCGACTCGACCGCCTACAGCCAGCCGGCGCTCTACGTGAGCAGCCTCGCCGCGCTCGAGCAGTTTAAGCTCGACGAGCCGGCGGTGATCGACGGCTGTGCGGTTACCGCGGGGCTAAGCCTGGGTGAGTACACCGCCCTGGCGTTCGCCGGAGCTCTCTCGTTCGAGGACGGCCTGCGGGTCGTTGCCGAGCGGGGCGCCGCCATGCAGGACGCCGCCGAGGCGACCCCGTCGGGCATGGTCAGTATCCTCGGACTCGAGGTGCCCCAGATCTCCGATCTGGTAGACCAAGCACGCGGCGACGACGTACTCAACATCGCCAACCTGTTGTGCCCGGGCAACACGGTGGTCTCTGGCGGGACTGCCGCCTGCGAGCGGGTGGCCGAACTGGCCGACAAGGCGGGAGCCATGCGGGTCGTACCACTAGCCGTCGCCGGCGCGTTCCACACCAGCCTGATGCAGCCCGCTGTCGAGCGGCTGCAGGCGAAGCTCGCCGATGTGACAATTAACCCGCCGCAGATCCCTGTGATCTGCAACGTCGACGCCCAGGCCCACGACAACCCCGACGAGATTCGAGCACTGCTGGCGAAGCAGGTAGTGAACCCGGTGCGGTGGGAAGATTCCATGCGGCGGATGATCGACGACTACGGCGTCGAATCGGTCTATGAGGTGGGCCCCGGCCGAGTGCTGCGAGGCCTGTTGAAGCGGATCAACCGCAAGCTCCCTTGCGAGAGTGTCCCCGCCTAGCCCGAGTCCCCTTTCTACACGACGCCGGGCGACGATCCGCAAAAAAGTTTCTGTCAGGAGCCACGATGGCTGAGCCGAGTAAAGCAGTTGTAACTTCCGACTTCTCAGGGAAGGTCGCGTTAGTGACCGGGGCCTCGAGGGGCATCGGCCGCGCGATCGCCACCCGGCTGGGTCGGGCCGGCGCGACGGTGGCCTGCGTCGCCCGCAACACCGAGAAGCTGGAGGAGGTCGCCCAGGAGATCCGCGATGCCGGCGGTCAGGCGAGCGTCCACCAGTGCGACGTTTGCGACGCCGAGCAGATCCAGGCGACCGTCGACCAGATCCACGGTCAGTGGGACGCGATCGACATCCTGGTAAACAACGCCGGCATTACCCGCGACACGCTGCTGCTGAGGATGTCCGACGACGACTGGCACGACGTTATCTCGTCGAACCTCAGCTCGGTCTTCCTGTTCACCCGCGCGGTCGCCCAGGTGATGGTGCGGGCCAAGAGCGGCCGGATCATCAACATCTCTAGCATCTCGGGACTGATGGGCAACCCGGGCCAGGCCAACTACTCGGCCTCGAAGGCGGGCGTGATCGGCTTCACCCAGACGGTCGCGAAGGAGCTCGGCAGCAAGCGGCGGCCGATCACGGTCAACGCGATCTGCCCCGGTTTCATCCGCTCTGACATGACCGACATCCTCGCCGAGGCCGGCGGCGACGCCTTCCACGACGTCGTCAAGCAGCGGATCCCGCTGCAGCGGCTGGGCGAGCCGGACGAGGTGGCCGACGCGGCCCTGTTCCTGGCGAGCGACTCCGCGGCCTACATTACCGGCCAGGTGCTCACCATCGACGGGGGCATGACCGGCTGATCGCCGCGGCTCTCAGGCTTAGCGGGTCGACCTAGACAGCCCCAACCCAAACAGCTATATCTTGACCTCGCTTGTGGAGCCCCTCTATTTTGAGGGGTCATTCGCCCTCCCAGGGGCCCGCAGGCAATTTACTCTACTAACCAATTCCGGACGTCATCCGGGGGCCGTCAAGCGGCCCCTGGTAGTGGTCGGCAGGGCTTCCCGCTGGGCCTTCCGCTGGGTCCTCCCAGTCGCCACGCCCGACGCCCGGATCGATAGCGTCCTGTTAGCGGATTCAAGGAGAACAGTAGTGGCCTCGGTATTGGAACGCGTCACGGACATCGTGGCAGAGCAGCTTGGCGTCGACAAAGAAAAGATCTCAGCAGAGACGTCGTTCGTCAACGATCTCGGCGCCGACTCGCTCGACACGGTTGAGCTGGTCATGGAGCTGGAAGAAGAATTCGATATCAACATCCCCGACGACGCGGCTGAAAAGATTCAGACCGTCGGCCAGGCGGTTGAGTTTATCGAGGCAAACTCCGGAAGCTGAGTCTCCGCCCCGCGGCGTCTGACGCGTCGCGTGACGGGGGCGGCCACGCGCCCGCGTGGTCGCCTGTCAGTCCGGGCCCGGGGAAGCCGGGTGTTGCCGGCGCGTGCTTCGGCGCTGGGCCTCGCGGGCCGGCGCCCTTTTTTTTGGATCCTGAGACCTGGTTCGGGCCGGGGGCGCCCCGGCTCCTTCCTCCCACACAAGACCGCGGACGAGTGCTATGAAACGGCGAGTTGTAGTTACCGGAATGGGCGCGGTGACCGTCCTGGGGTGCAAGGTCGATGAGCTCTGGCAGAACATCCTCGCCGGCAAGAGCGGGATCCACGAGCTGAAGGCCTTCGACACGACGCGTCACAAGGTCAAGTTCGGCGGCGACATCCACGACTGGGACCCGTCGGAGTATATCTCGCCGAAGGACGCCAAACGCCTCGACCGCTTCACGCAGTTCGCCCACGTCGCGGCGGTGGAAGCCGTGAACCAGTCGGGCGTTGATTTTTCGACCATCGACCCGCGCCGCTGCGGAGTCATCATCGGTTCCGGCGTCGGCGGTCTGACCGAGATCGAGGCCCAGCAGACCCGCTTGATTTTGAAGGGGCCGGACAAGGTCTCGGCGTTCACGATCCCGAAGCTGATGGTCAACGCGGCGTCGGGACACGTCTCGATCCTTTACGGACTCAAGGGCGTGAATGTCGCGGTTGCGACCGCGTGCGCCAGCGCTACTAACGCCATGGGCGACGCCTTCCGCTCCATCCAGTACGACGACGCCGACATCGTGATTACCGGCGGCAGCGAAGCGGCCTGTACCGAAATGGGCCTGGCCGGGTTTGCCAACATGCGGGCCCTCTCCGAGCGGGGTCACGACCCGCAGGGCGCCAGCCGCCCCTTCGACGCCGAACGCGACGGCTTCGTCCTGGCCGAGGGCGCGGGGGTGCTGGTGTTCGAGGAGTACGAGCACGCCAAGGCCCGCAACGCACCGATCTTCGCAGAGATTGTCGGCTACGGCGCCAGCGCCGACGGCGGGCACATCACCCAGCCCGACCCCAATGGCTCGGGCGGCGCCTGGGCGATGACCTGCGCCCTGCGGGACGCCAAGCTCGAGCCGACCGAAGTCGACTACATCAACGCCCACGGGACCAGCACGCCACTGGGCGACAAGGCCGAGACGGTCGGCATCAAGAGCGTCTTTGGCGACCACGCCTACAAGCTGAATGTCTCGAGCACCAAGAGCGAGCTCGGGCACCTGCTCGGCGCGAGCGGTGGCGTAGAGTTGATTCTTAGCATCAAGGCCCTGAACGACGGGGTCTGCCCGCCGACAATCAACCAGCACACCCCCGACCCGGCCTGCGACCTCAACTACACGCCGAACGAACCGCAGCAGCGGGAGGTCAAGGTGGTGATGAGCAATAGCTTTGGGTTCGGCGGCCACAACGGGTCAATCGTCGCCGCCAAGGTCTGATCGACGCTGCCGATTTCTGCGGTGCGGATTAACGCGTTTTCTCGTCAGATTCTTGCTTTATCGTCAAGGTCCGCCTAGCTTTTCGGCAGGGGCAGTGGGTCCTAGGACCCGCTTAGGGAACAGCACGATAAGACACCATGATGCGTCCTCGGCCTGCGGGCCCTTCTCTTCTCGCAATTCTGACCGCCGCTGTGCTCGCGCACTTAGCGGTTGCGTGCCAGGCGGCTAATCTGCGCATCGACTACAGCCAGGATGGGTCGGGCTTCTTCAGTGCATCGACATCGCAGGGGCAGCAGGCCCGCGCCGCGTTGAACGCGGCCGCCGACTACTACAGCGGGATCCTGACTGATTCGCTGGCGCCGGTTTCGGTGCCGGCGCGCTTCTACGGCGGTGGCGGCGGCACGGGGGACATCTTCCTGGAGTTTGCCGACCCAAACGACCCCACCAACCAAAATGCCGCGGTCAAGCTAGACCAGTTCACGATCGCTCAGAACGAGTATGTCGTGTTCGCCGGCGGGGCCCCCTTGTCGGGCTCGACCGGCAAGCAGATCGCGAGCGCCGGGCTCGGCTGGTCGAACTACCAGTACAGCCTGCTGCCGGCCGACATCGCGACCTTCGTGCAGTCATACGACGACTTTGTTAGCAGCTACAAATCCCGTGGCCAGGCGAGCGGCTTTGCCCATTGGGGCGGGACGATCTCCTTCGACAACGACGGCACCACCGACTGGCACCTCGACCTCAACTCGGCGCCGTCGACGGGCGAGAGCGACCTGTACTCGGTGGCGCTGCACGAGTTGGGGCACGTGCTGGGATTCGGCGGCAGCTCCCTGAGTAATCTTGGCCTGGTCAACGCGGCGGGCAATTTCGTCGGCGCCGCCGCGGTCGAAGCGTTCGGCGCCCCGGTCCCGATGCAGTCGGGGGGCGGGCACTGGGCCGAGGGCACGATGTCGGTCGCGATCGACACCGGCGCCACCCAGGAAACCCTCTACGACCCAAGCTTCAACGGCTCGGTCCGCAAGGAGCTGACAATGCTAGACGCCGCAGGGTTGTCCGACCTTGGCTGGAGCGTCGGCTTGCCGGCGCTGGTAGCGGGTGACTTCAACGGCGACCTGCGGACAAACGCCGCCGACTACACGGTTTGGCGCGAGGGGCTACGGAGCCCCTACCCTGCCAGCGACTACAAGGTTTGGGCCGAGAACTACGGGCAGGCCGGGCCGTCGCTAGCTCCAACAGCGGCGCCTTCGCCCGGCGGGGGCGCCCTCCTTCTCTCGCTTGCCACGGCGGCTCTCCTCCGCCGAAGCTAACAGCACGGCTCAACTCGTATTGCGTTCTCCTGCCACCCCCCCGTACCATCCGCCGCCCAGCGGGTCGGGTTTGGCTCGTCATCCTGCTGGTGGAAGTGTCCGCCCGTCCGATGGGAGAACCCCCGATGCGAAGCCTCCGTACCGCCGCCCTGTTGAGTCTCTGCGCCGCCGCGTCCTTCGCCGCCGCCCAGCAGCAAGACTGGTCGGCCCCGTCGGCCGATTCCCGGTACGCTAGCCCCGCCGGCGGCGCCGCGGGCCCTCCTGCGGAACCTCGCTACGGCCAGCCAGCTCAGCCGGTCGCGCCTCCAACGCCAGACCAGAGCATCACGCCGCTGCCCGGCTCTACGCCGCCGGCGACCGGTTCGGCGCCAAGCGGTCAGGCGATGGCCCCCTTCGGCGGCTCTGCTCCTAGCCGCGCCCGCGTCAGCAAGGGGCCGAGCTCGCTGCCTAACGACCACGGGCAGGTGATGCGCGAGTACGACATCCGCCCCTACACGCTTAAGGTCGCCAACACACCGCACCCCGAGCAGACCATCGTCGACTGGATCTTGCGAGAAACCGGTTACGAAACCTGGCACTCCGACCCGCTCGGCATCCTGAACGCCACCCGCGACACGCTGCGGGTGTACCACACCCCGGAAACCCAGGGCGTGGTGGCCGACATCGTCGACCGGTTTGTGAATACTCAGAGCGAGTCTAAGGCGTTTGCCCTGCGGATTGCGACCGTGCGGAGCCCCGGCTGGCGGGCCCGCGCGATGCCGCTGATGACCGCCATCCCGGTGCAGTCGCCCGGCATGCAGGGCTGGATTTTGCCCAAGGAAAACGCCGCGCTGCTGATGGCTGACCTGGTCCGCCGCACCGATTACCGCGAACACAGCTCCTCGGGTCAGTTGGTGCTCAACGGCCGGTCCGCCATTATGTCGACCATGCGGCCCCGGCAGTACATCAAGGGTATCGTCCGCACGCAGAACACCTGGCCCGGCTTCCAGCCCGAGACGGGCACTCTGGAAGAAGGCGCCAGCATGGAGTTTAGCCCGCTGCTCTCGTTCGACGGCGCCACGGCGGACGCGATTGTTAAGATCCGGATCAACCAGGTCGAGAAGATGCAGCAGGTGCAGCTTGATATCCCGACTCAGATGGCCGGTCCGCAGCGGATGGAAATCGAGGTGCCGCAGCTCACGTCGGCGACGATCCACGAGCGTTTCCGCTGGCCGTCCGATCAGGTGCTGCTGCTCAGCCTGGGGGTGGTCGCGCCGCCGACGCCCGACAAGGGCAATCAGTTGCTCAACCTGATCCCCGGGGTTAACGCCCCGCCGCGTGCCGACGGCCTGCTGTTCATCGAGGTCAAGGGCACCGCCACTCCGAGCTCGAACCCAGGCTCCGTTCCGTCCACCGCGATGCGTTCGACCGGCGGTTTTAGCGGTAGATACTGATCGCCCCGGCGCTATACTTAGGGGTCTCCCAGGATTTTGCCGCCCTCGGCGATTTGGTAAGCTGCGTTGACTATGACTACACCCTCTCCGTCCGGCCGCGTGGCCCCGTCCCAGCGCGTGGTAGTCACCGGCGTTGGCTTGATTAGTCCCTCCGGCAGCTCTGCCGACGAGTTGTGGAGCAACCTGTCGGCTGGTCGCAGCGCGGTCGGGCCTGCGACGCTGGTCCCCGCAGACGCCGGCCCGATGGCGATTGCCTCCGAGGCGAAGGCGTTTAGCGGCAAGATCGACGACTTCGGCGAGCTCGACGGAAAGCTGAAAAAGTCGATCCGCAAGGCGCTCAAGATGATGTGCCGTGAGACCCAGATGGCGGTCGCCGCGGCGCAGCTCGCGTTCGCCGACTCGGGCGTCTCGGAAGCGGACCACGACCCCGAAGGCACCGGCGTGGTGCTCGGCAGCGACTATATGCTGACCATGCCGGAAGACTACATCCGCGCTGTCGCCAAGTGCGCCGAGGGCGATCGCTTCGACTACAACCGCTGGGGCGACGAAGGTCTGGCCGAGATCGAGCCGCTGTGGATGCTCCGCTACCTGCCCAACATGCCGGCCAGCCATATCGCCATCTTCAACGACTTCCGCGGCCCGAACAACTCGCTCACGATGCGCGAGGCGGCCGGCCTGATGGCCATTGGCGAGGCGTATCGGATTGTCTCCCGCGGCGGAGCGAACCGGATGATCGCCGGCGCCACGGGCACGCGGCTGATGCCGATGCAGGCGATCCACTCGATGCAACTGGAGCAGCTCGCCCCCGCGGATGGCGACCCGACCAAGGCGTGCCGCCCGTTCGACAAGCAGCGTCAGGGCATGGTCGCCGGCGAGGGCGCCGCGACCATCGTTCTCGAATCGCTCGAGGCGGCCGAGGCCCGCGGGGCGACGATCTACGGCGAGCTCGCCGGCTTCGGCTCCAGCCTGGTGACCAGTGCCGACCTTGCCGGCGACACCGAGGCGGCGCTTGGCAACTCGATGCGCGCCGCGCTGGCGGACGCCGGTATGGCGCCCGCCGAGCTTGGTCACATCAGCGCGTTCGGTCTCGGCGCCACTGAATCCGACGCCGCCGAGTCGCGGGCGATTGGCCGTGCGCTCGGCTCCGAAGCGGCCGCCAAGCCGGTGACCGCGTTGAAGAGCTACTTCGGAAACCTCGGCGCCGCCGGCGGCGTTGTCGAGCTGATCGGCGGGCTCATGGCTTTGCGGGCGGGCGTCCTGCCACGTGTACTCAACTACCAGACCCCGGACCCCGCGTGCCCGGTCGCGGTGGTGAGAGAAGAGGGAGTCGCGGCGGGCGGCAGCCTGGTGGCGAGCAGCGTCACACCCCAGGGGCAGGCCGCATCGATTGTCGCGACGGCAGCGGTTTAGACAGCCGCCGAACGGGTCGGTAGCGGTTGACAGCTGACCGCATGAGGACTAGTCTGCAGTTAACTCACTGACCTCGTTTGAGGACGCCCGATGGGCGCCTCTGACAGCCGGCGAAAGCCGGCTTTTTGCGTCGATGGGGGTGAGTGTTTGCGTTACAGGGGCGCCGCGGCGTGGAAAGCCACGGCGTCCGCAAAACAATCCGACAACCTGATTTGCCCGGCGGCGGGCGTCATTCGCCGCGAAGGAGCACGAAGCCATGAACGCCAGCGAAATCCTGCGGATCGTCGACGCCATCCATCGTGACAAGAACATCGATAAGGAAATCGTGTTCGAGGGGATCGAGGCGGCGCTGGTTTCGGCCCTGAAAAAATACCACGGCGAAGAAGCCGAGATTGACGTCAAGATCAATCAAGAAGACGGCTCGGTCACCGCCGTCTGCGAGGGCGAGACGCTCGACTCCGAAGAGGTCGTGGGCCGCATCGGAGCGCAGACCGCCAAGCAGGTGATGATCCAAAAGATCCGCGAGGCCGAGCGCGACGCCCTGTACGACGAGTACGAAGAGCAGATCGGCGAGATGGTCAGCGGCATCGTGCAGCGGTACGAGGGCGCCGCGGCGACCGTGTCGCTCGGCAACGTCGAGGCAATCCTGCCCCGCAGCGAGCAGATCCCTGGCGAGACCCACCACGCCAACGAGCGTGTCCGCTGCACGGTCTACGAAGTCCGCAAGGCGGGCAGCCGGGTGAAGGTCATCCTCAGCCGCCGCGCGCCGCAGCTGGTGCAGCGGTTGTTCGAACAAGAAATCCCCGAGATCGCCGACGGCGTCATCGAGATCCGCGCCATGGCCCGCGAGCCCGGCTACCGCTCGAAGGTCGCCGTTAGCAGCAGCGACGCCCGGGTCGATTGCGTCGGCGCGTGTGTCGGCGTCCGCGGCAACCGCATCAAGAACATTGTCGACGAGCTGTCGGGCGAACGGATCGACATCGTCCGCTGGGACGATGACCTCGAGGTGCTGATCCCCAACGCCCTGCAGCCGGCCGAGGTCGAGCAGGTGATCCTGTGTCGCATCCTGGGCCGGGCGATCGTGCTGGTACGGGAGGACAACCTGTCGCTGGCGATCGGTCGACGCGGACAGAACGTCCGCCTGGCGAGCAAGCTCTCTGGCTGGGACATTGAGATCATGACCCAGGAAGAGCTGGCCGAGTCGATCGATCGGGCGGTTGAGGGTTTCAGCGGCATCGAGGGGGTCACCTTCGAGCTGGCCGAGAAGCTGGTCGAGGAGGGTTTCCTCAGCTACGACGACCTCTCCATAATCGAGCCCGACGACCTGATGCAGATGGGCGGGCTGAGCGAGGAGCAGGTCGACAAGATTGTCGAGCAGGCAGAGGCACGTGCCGAAGAGGCCGAGGCGGCCGCGGCTGCGGCCCGACGCAAGAAGAACGAAGAGGCTCGCCAGGCCGAGCAGCAGGCTGCCGCCGAGGCCGCTGCCGCGGCAGAGGGGGGAGCGGAGGAGGCGGAGGCCGCGGAAGTGGCGCCCGAGAACGCCGAATCCGAAGATCCCGCACAGCCCGATGCCGAAACGGCCGATGAGCCCTCTGAAGAGCCGAAAGAGGCGCCCGCAGAGGGATAACGGCGTTAAATTTGGGCTAATCCCGCCCCTCGGCACGCTGCCCCCCTTTTAACAGCGGGGCCACGGGATAATGATAAAGGGCTTGGTGGTCATTCACGATAGTGAGTGCTCTCACTGTAAGCGTCTGGTGTCCGGACGCTCACTCAAGCGGAGGCAAGCGTCATGGTTTCGTGATAGATAAAACGAGAACTCCTCACGCGGCGCCTCTTGCAGGCGACGCTGGGTGAGCCAACGTGAACGAATGCCAGACGCATGACGAGTTCAACGGAGAACATCAGTTTGGCGGTTCGTATCTATTCACTGGCCAAAGAGCTAAACGTTGACAGCAAAGAGCTGGTCGACATCTGCACCCGCGCAGGCGTGCCCGGCAAGGGGTCTGCCCTGGCGAGCCTGACCGACGACGAAGTCGCCAAGGTCAAGCAGTTCATGAGCGGCCCGAGCGACGCCCCCGTCGCCAAGGGCGCGAAGGGCAAGGCCGCGCCGCCCCCGCCGGTCCGCCCCACCGAGGCCCGCGGCGCCGACCGCATGAAGGTGATCGTCACTCCCAAGACGGGTGGGCCGCGCCTTAGCCCGCGGCGGGGATCCGAGGAGGAGGAACAGCCGACCGAGGCCGAGACGCCGCCTCCCGCGGAGGCCGCGCCGGGCGAAGCCGCCCAGGCCGAGTCCACGCCGTCGGAAGCAGTAGCGTCCGAGGCCCCGGCGGGGGGCGTTCCCGCTGGAGAAGTCGCCGAGGAGCAGGGAGCGGCGGTTGCCAGCCAAGCAGCCGAAGCGGCCTCGGCCGCCGAGACCGCGGCCGAAGTGCACCGCGAGAAACTCGCCAAGCCCGGCCCGCTCGCCCGAATGGTCCGCAAGGAAGATTACATTGGCCCTGCCAACTCCGGCAGCGGCAAGATGCCCGTTGTTGGCGCCGGCGGCGATCAACGCAAGGGCGGGGCCCGCAAGTCGCCCGAGGCCAAGGCCCGGCCTGCGGTCCGCCTGGCGGCGGTGCCGGCCAAGGCTCAGCCGAAGAAGCCAGAAAAGCCAAAGGAAGAAGCCAAGGCCCAGAAGCCGGTCATGACCCTTCCGACCGAAGTGCTCGGGGCCAACAAGCTCGGCAGCAAGCCGCTTGCCCAGCACCTGCGCCGCGCCGAGCGGACGCTCGAGGCCGAGCAGATCCGCGAGCGGACCGGCGGCGCGCGTGCAAAGGAGACCGAGGACGACGACAGCCGCCGCAAGGCGAGTGGCCGCCCGATGCTGGGCGGACGCGAGGCCCGGCAACTCAATCGCGACCGCGGCAATCGCCGCCAACGCCCTGGGTTTGGACGCCGCGTTCGACGCACCCGTCGGTCCGGAGTCAACACCGCGGCGCCGCGAAAGGGCCGCATCGAGATCCAGCTGCCGTGCACCGTGCGGGACCTCTCGGAGGCCGCCGGCGTCCCCGCCCGTGACATCCAGCGGATCCTGATGGAAGAAGGCGTAATGGCCACCATCAACACGCCGATGGACCCGGAGCTGACCGAGTTCGTGGCGGCCGAGCTGGGGATGGACGTCGACTTCCTGCAGCCCGAGACGCTCGAGGACAAGGTGCTCCGCCGTCTCGACGAGATAGAAGACGACGAGAAGGACCTGCAGGACCGCCCGCCGGTTATCACGTTCCTGGGGCACGTCGACCACGGCAAAACCTCGCTGCTTGATAAGCTGATCGGCATCGACGTCGCGAGTGGCGAGAGCGGTGGCATCACCCAGCACATCCGCGCCTACCAGATCGAGAAGGGCGACAAGAAGATCTCGTTCGTCGACACCCCGGGCCACGAGGCATTTACCGCCATGCGGGCCCGCGGGGCGAACGTGACCGACATCGCCGTGATTGTGGTCGCCGCCGACGACGGCGTCATGCCGCAGACCGAGGAAGCGATCAGCCACGCGCGGGCCGCCGACGTGCCGATTGTCGTCGCGCTCAACAAGATGGACCTGCCCGGCGCCGACCCGATGAAGGCGATGACCGGCCTCAGCCAGAACGGCCTGCAGCCGAGCGAGTGGGGCGGCGACGTGGAGGTCGTGAAGACCAGCGCCGCCACCGGCGAGGGGCTCGACGAGCTTCTCGACACCATCCTCACGGTCGCCGAGCTGCACGAGTACAAGGCCAACCCCAACCGGTCCGCGATCGGCGTCTGCCTCGAGGCGACGCAGGACGCCGACCAGGGCGTGCAGGCCAAGATGATCGTTGAGACCGGCACGCTGCGGATCGGCGACATCGTTGTCTGCGGCGACGCCTACGGACGCGTCCGCTCGATGAGCAACACGCTTGACAAGCACCAGAAGATGGACGAGGCCGGACCGACCGCCACGGTCAACCTGACCGGCTTCGACGTCGCGCCGCCCGCCGGCGAACGCTTCTACGTGCTGGACGACGTGGCCCAGGCGCGAGAGATCGCCGAGGCGCGGGCGCACCAGACCCGCTCCGAGTTCCTCGGCCAGACCGGCTACCAGCACGTCACGCTCGAGACCCTCTTCGACCGCCTGGACGGGGTCGAGGAGGTGCAGACACTCAACCTGATCATCCGCGCCGACGTGCGGGGCTCGATCGAGGCGATCCAGAAGGAACTCGCCAAGCTCGAGCACCCCGAGGTTAGGCTGCGGGTGTTGCAGGCGAGCGTCGGCGGAGTGACCGCCGCGGACATCCACCTGGCGGACGCCTCGGACGCGATCATCATCGCGTTCAACGTCGTGCCGGAGGAATCGGCCCGTTCGCTCGCGGAGCAGTCGGGCGTCCAGGTCCGCCGCTACGACATTATCTACAAGATTACCGACGAGCTGCGCGCCGCGATGGAGGGCATGCTCCGTCCAGAGAAGATGGAGGTCTCGCTGGGTCGCGCGTTGATCCAGCAGGTGTTCCGCATCAGCCGCATCGGCTCGGTTGCCGGTTGTCGCGTGATCCAGGGCGTCGTGGAACGCAACGCCCGGGCCCGCGTTATCCGCGACAGCACGATCATCGGCGACTACCCGATCGACGCACTGAAACGCGAGAAGGACGACGCCAAAGAGGTCCGTGAAGGTTACGAGTGCGGCATCAAGCTGTCCGGCTTCAACGACATCAAGGAAGCCGACCTGCTGGAGGTCTACAAGGTGGAGGAGATTGCCAGGAGCTTTGACGACTGACGCCCGGCGCCATCCGCTCCCGAAGGGCGGCGCCCGTAGTTGATCGCCAACCCCCCGGACAAATCGTCCGCGGGACTGTATCCCCCTAGCAAGCACGCCGACCATGACCTCCCGAAGAGTACTCAAAGCCGCCGAAGCGATCCGCGAAGTCGTCAGCATGGCGATCCTGACCGAGATCCGCGACCCGCGCGTCTCTGACGTGACGGTGACCTACGTCGAGGTGTCCGCCGACATGCGGCAGGCGAAGGTGCACGTTTCGGTGATGGGCGACGACGCCAAGGGCAAGCTCTGCCTGCACGGGCTGCAGAGCTCCGCGGGATTCCTGCAGAGCAGGATCTCGCAACGGATCGACACCCGCTACACCCCCCAGCTCAAGTTTGAGCTCGACATGGGCGTGAAGAATTCGATCGCCATGACGAAGTTGCTGAGCGAGGTCCTCGAGGATGGTCCCGAGCCGCCTGGTGAAGACGCCCAGTCCGACTCCGACGACCAGTAAACCACCCAAGACGAACGACACTCGACGCCCCAATTCCAATGGGCCCCTAGTTTAAATGGCCGCATCCAATCGCGCAAACCGAATCACGAAGCTCGTCTCGAGCCTCAAGAAGCACTACAAACCCGTGCCCGCGTCGAAGGACCGGACGCTGCTCGAGAACCTGGTGTTCGCCTGCCTGCTGGAGGGCTCGCCCCACGAGGCCGCCGAAGAGGCGTTCGAGCGGCTGAAGGCGAACTACTTTGACTGGAACGAAGTGCGGGTCAGCACGCGTCGCGAATTGAGCGACGAGCTGAGAATGCTCAACGACCCCGAGGCGGCCGCGGACCGGCTGAAACGATCGCTGCAGAGCATGTTCGAGGGCGTCTACACGTTTGACCTCGAGCCGCTCAAGAAGCAGAACCTCGGCCAGACCGTCAAGCAGTTCCAGTCGTACAAGGGCATCAGCCCGTTCGCGATTGCGTACGTCACCCAGACCTCGTTGGGGGGGCACTCGATCCCAGTGAACTTCGGGCTGTTTACGGCGTTTGTCACGCTCGACATCACGACGCCCGCCGAGGCCAAGGCGGGCGCCGCCCCGGGGCTCGAACGGGCTATCCCGAAGTCCAAGGGGATCGAAGTTGGTTCGATGCTGCACCAGCTCGGCGTGGAGGTCGGCAAGAACCCGTACGGTCAGGGGGCCCGCAAGATCTTGTTGGCTCTCGATCCCGGCTGCAAGGATCGGTTGCCGAAGCGCCCGGCCAAGGCCCCCGAGCCCGCCAGGCCGACCAAGAAATCGAGCGTCGCAAATAAGAAGGTCGCGGGCAAGCCCGACGCGACCGCCACGAAGACCGCCGACAAGCCGGTTGCCGACAAGCCCGCGGGGAAGAAGAGCAAGCCCGCCGCTGCGAAGAAGGACGCTCCGGAGCCGGTGAAGAAGAAGGTCAAAAAGAAGGTCAAGAAGGCCTCCGCCAAAGCCCCCACCGCTAAGAAGGCGGAGAAGAAAAAGGTCAAGAAGGCCGTGAAGAAGACCGTCAAGAAGAAGACCGCTGCCAAACGCAAACCGAAGTAGCGCGTGCTCGCCGTGGCTCTGAGACACCTACTCCTGCTCTGCCTGTGCGTCCCGGCCACGCCGCCGCTCCTGGCAGAGTCCGCGGCGCCCCCGGCCGAGCCGCTCAGCGAGCGGCAGCGCGACCAGATCGACGCGGCCGCAAGCTACGCGTTGGCCACGACGCTCTTCGCAAGTTCCGACCTCCCCGCCGCGTTGCACGCCTTCGAACGCGCCTGGCGCTGGGACCCGGGCGAGGACCAACTGCTGGACCGCATCGTCCCCCTGGCGGTGAGTCTGGGCCGCGCCGACGAGGCGATCCGCTACGCACTCATCAGGGCCGGGGACGGCAGCGTGTCCCCCGAGATGCTGCGGCGGCTCGCCCTGTTCGCTTCCGAGTCGGAGCAGTGGGACGAGGCGAAGCGCCTCTACGAGCTCTGGCTGCAGTCGACGCCCGAGTCGAGCAACGCGTTCGAGCGGGCCATGGTCCGGATCGAACTCGGCCGCCTCTACCGTCGGCAGGGTAATGCGGCGGAGGCCTCCGCGTGTCTGGCCAAGATCCAGAAGAAGCTGCTGGCGGCGCCGAACTCAAAGGCGTCGCGGCAGATAATCACCGGCCTGGGGGGCTCCCTCAGCCAGGTCTACGAGATGTTTGGCAAGTGCCACCTCGAGGCGGGAGAGCTTCACCTCGCCGCCGAGGCATTCAGCCAGGCGCGCGACGAGCTCGAGACCGACGCCGCCGCCAACTATTGGTTGGCATTGCTCGAGCTGGAGCGGTCGCAGCCGCTCGACGCGTACGCCCACCTGCAGCAGTACTTTGCGGCGCCGGGCGACCCGCTCGGCGCCGCGCCGTACGAACTTCTCCGCAAGGTGCTGGTTAAGATCAACGACCGTGAGCACTGGCCCGCCGAGCTCAGCCGCTTGCGTGAGCAGCACCCCGACAGCCTGTACGGCCTGCAGGCAGAGGCCGAGACGCTGGCGGCCGCGGGCAAAGCCGACGATGCGGCCCCCCTGCTCCGCCGGCTGATCGACGACGCTCTGTCCGAGGCGGCGCCGATCGACGAGGACTCGTTTGCAGCGTGTGGTGTCTGGCTGCTACGGCACTACGCGGCCACCGGAGAAGCCAACCGGGTGATCCCCCTGGTTTCGCAGCTGGGCAAGGTACACCCGTCCCTCGATCCTTACGCCAACGTAATCAAGGCGGCCATAAGCGACAACGCGTTCGCCGCGCAGGTCAACGCCCGGCTGCGACTAGTGGCCGATCAGCCGCAGACCAACCCCGCCGAGTTATTGCCGGCGGCCTACCTCGCCCTGACCGCGGGTGAGATCGACCTCGCGACTTCGATTGCAGAACGCAGCCTCGCGGATGACAAGAACGTCGAGGGCGACGACCTGCTGAGCTTTGCGGTCGGCCTGCTGCTCGCCGATCAGGGGGAGGCCGGCGCCGGCCTAATCCGCCGCGCCCTCGAGCAGGGTGCAGTCGACGAGGAAAGCCCCGCCGCGTGGTACTACCTCAGCGCAGGGCTGCGCGGCGTCGACGACACCGAGGCAGTGAACGCCGCACGGCGGGCGGCCGAGCTCGCCCCCGCGTCCCCCGAGTTCGCGGCGAACGTGGCTCGGGTGCTCCAGGCAGCGGGCCAGACGCAGGCCGCCGCCGACGAGTTCGCGGCGGTGCTGCGGCGTTTCGAATCCGACCCGGACCCGTCCACGCGGGCCACGCTCCGCGAGACGCGGCTCAGCTATTCTTACCTGCTCCTGCAGGACGATCGCGTCGACGATGCGGTCGAGCAGCTGCAGCAGGTGCTCGACGAATTCCCCTCCGACCCCGGCGCCAGCAACGACCTGAGCTACCTATGGTCCGATCGCGGGCTGCACCTGCAGCGGGCCCTCCGCCTGGCCGAGACGGCTGTCGCGGCCGAACCCGACAACCCGGCCTACCTCGATAGTCGCGGCTGGGGTCTATTTAAGCTTGGCCGCTTCGACGAGGCGCGGGATAATCTGGCTGCGGCCGTCAACGCAACCGACGAGGCCGACCCAGAAATCCTCAACCACTTGGCCTATTCTCACTTGGCGCTCGGGGATCGCGGGGCGGCGCTCCGCGATTGGCGGCGTGCACTGTCGTTGATCGACGACGCGCAGCAGGGGCTGCTGCGGGCAGAGATCGAGCAGCGGCTGCAAGATTTGGCGCGGCAAGCCGGCGTCGGCGAAGCCCCGGAAAAGAATCCTCACTAGTTCACATTTAGACGCGGGTTTAGCATGGCAGGCCACTCACACTGGGCGGGCATCAAGCACAAGAAGGCGGCGATCGATGCCAAACGCGGCAAGGTTTGGAGCAAGCTCTCCAAGGCGATTATCGTCGCGGCGAAGATGGGCGGAGCCGACCCCGACGCCAACCTGCGCCTCCGCTACGCGATCAACGACGCCAAAGCGGTCTCAATGCCCAAGGACAACATTGAGCGGGCCATCAAGAAGGGCGCCGGAGACAGCGACGGCGACAATTACGAGGAGATCATCTACGAGGGCATGGGGCCGTCCGGCGTCGCCTTCATGTGCGAGATCCTCACCGACAACCGCAACCGCACCGCGCCCGAGATCCGCAAGATTTTTGAGGTCTGCGGCGGCAAGCTCGGCGCTACGGGCTGCGCCGCGTGGATGTTCGAGCGCAAGGGCCTGCTCATAATCCCTGCTAGCGAGACCGACGAGGAGTCGCTGATGGAGCTCGCCCTCGAAGCGGGCGCCGACGACGTCAAGCACGAGGGCGAGAACTTCGAGGTTACCTGCCCAATCGACGCGTACAACGACGTTACCGCCGCGGTCGAGGCGGCCGAGCTAGCGACCGAGAGCAGCGAGATCACCTATCTCCCAAACGACTACGTCGAGGTCCCCCGGGAGGACGCCGGCAAGATCCTCAAGCTCATGGAACGCCTCGACGACCACGACGACGTCCAGAAGGTCAGCGCGAACTTTAGCATCGACGAGTCGATCATGGCGGAGCTGGAAGAATAGTACCGTCGGTCCGCGAGCGGCCTGATTCCCCCGGCTTTTCCCGGACGATCAGGGCTTCCCGAGCCGAATGACTTTTAGTAAGCTACAAGAAGTCGCGGACCCTCGTTCTCGGGGGCTTTCTACGCGGCAAAATCTCAATCAAGTTCGGGCCGTGGCGCAGTCTGGTAGCGCGTTTGACTGGGGGTCAAAAGGTCGCAGGTTCGAATCCTGTCGGCCCGACTTTACGTAACTCATTGCTGAATCGCTTGTTGCGATACCTGCCGGTCTTCGGTAGTGCGGCGTTTTCCCGGAAGCCAAAACGGTACATACCGTTTTGGAGATTCAGGAGCACCGCATATGCCAAGACTCACTCAATCTCTCCCGAAGTACCGCAAGCACCGCGCGAGCGGCCAGGCCCTCGTGACGCTGGGCGGCCGCGATTTCTATCTCGGGCCACACGGCACTCAGGCTAGCCGACAAGAGTACGACCGGCTTATCGCAGAGTGGCTCGCCAATGGCCGCCAGAGGCCCGCTGACGACGCCACAGGGCTCTCCGTTGCCGAACTGATGGTCGCCTACGTCCGTTACGCGGCCGACTATTACCGCCGTGATGGTGTGGCGACGGGCGAGTACGCCGCAATCAAATGCGCGCTCCGCTACATCGAAGCCCTCTATCGAAACACTTCGGTAGAGTCGTTCGGGCCGCTTGCCGTCAAGGCGGTCCGAGCAAAGATGACTGAGGCAGGGCTAGCGAGGTCGACCGTCAACCAGAATATCGGTCGAATTGTGCGGATGTTCGTATGGGGGGCGAGCGAGCAGCTGGTGTCGGGGGAGGTCGCCAACGCCCTGAAGCTAGTCCCGGGCTTGCGGCGTGGGAGAACGGACGCCCGCGAAGGGACCCCAGTGCTGCCAGTCGATGACTCGGTGGTCGAAGCGACCCTGCCCTTCCTGCCACCTATCGTGGCCGATATGGTCCGTCTGCAGAGGTTGACCGGTATGCGTCCCGGAGAGGTCTGTCTGGCCCGACCTTGTGACGTTGAGCGATCGGCAGACGTCTGGGTGTATCGTCCGTCTTCCCACAAGACCCAGCATAGGGGGCGCGAACGCCGTATTTACATCGGTCAGCGGGGGCAAGAAGTTCTGCGCCCCTATCCCACTCGTTCGCATAGAGCAAGAACCGCACCATTGAGCACTCGTCATCGATCTCGCCATCGCTCGTGACAAGGATGCGCGGACGCTGTCGGGCGTTGGTCGCGTGAGAGACGCTCGTCTCGGCCTGACCGGTTAGGCAGGCAGAAGAAAGCACCGCTAGACAAGCGACGTTACCAAGGTGGCTCATGCGCAACTCCCACTACGGGCTACGTCCACGACACGCATCAGGAATTCTGCGTGGCGTCGTGCACCGGTGATTTGGTTGTCGGAATGCAAATACAGGTCATTAGGCATTCAGAAAGAAAGACTGAAGCCGCACGAAGTCCACGCCGGCATTGCAGTCGACACCAACACACCATAGGGCAAACCGGAAGCCAGCAGCTTTCGGAATCGGCCTCTTTTCAAGCCGCTGAGAGCGACGGGGATGATCCGGGCGACTGCCACTTCAGTAGCGCCTGCGACGATACAATCGTCACCGCCGTGCCCTCGGAACCCCGCCAGTAACTGGGGCCCTCGGCGATGGCTCGCCAACACGCATCTTATCCAGGAAAAAAATCTTTACCCCGAATCTCGGCGGTGGCCAGCGGCACCCCGCTGCGAGTAAAGCAGCGAAGCTAAGCCCTTTACCAGCAAGTGCTTAACGTCGCCCACCGAGTCCGAAGCACCGTCTGAATTGGCGTCTGGAGTACGTGAACTGCCGTCTCGCCCCTCGTAGCTGCCGTACCCCTCTTGGAGATTAACACTAGGGAGAGTATCTCAGCAGAATCCTGCCACGAGAGATAAAGCCACGTCGCCCCGTTGTCTTCTAGCTGATGCGATGCCTGGCGTAGCTCGGAGACGAGCTACGCACCACTCTTCGCGAGTTACTAGCCTTGTCGAACTCTCGATTTCCATCCGACTCATTCGTGGGGTTCTTGACCAACTCTCAAGATCGTCTGCGCGCGTTCATCCTAGCGAGCGTGGGCAACTACAGTGACGCGGGTGATATTTTGCAGAAGACGAACGTGGTCCTCCTGAAAAAGGCAGGCGACTATGCCGAGGCCGGTCAGTTTGATGCCTGGGCCATCGGAATCGCCAAGTACGAAGTGCTGGCGCACATCCGCGATCGGCAGCGAGAGCGTCTGTCTTTTTCCCCCGACCTCGTGGAGTTGATGTCCGATGCCGCGGAAGAGCAGGTAAAAAAACTGGGCGACAGGCAGCTGGCGCTGCGTAAATGCTTGTCGCAGTTGCCCGCAGAGAAAAGACAGTTGATTGGCATGCGGTACTTCGAAGAATTGTCGATGGCTGAAATTGCCGCAAGGCTTGGCAAGTCGGCAGGAGCGGTTAAGGCAACCGTTCGTCGGCTGCGGGGACTGCTGCACGAATGCGTTTCTCGAAAGATGGCGGATGCGAAGCCGTCCGTGAATTGCGAGTGATGTAGTAAGTCAGGGCTGTTCGTCTTCCTTCGGCGTTTCTTGATGTCTTATATAAACTAGTCGCAAGTTTGGTACGCAAATGACACCTGATCGACTGGAACAGCTGCTAGCTGGAATGAGCGAAGGAACGCTCACGGAGCAGGAGCATGCCGAGCTAGACGCCGCGCTCTTGGCGGATTCAGGTTTGCGCACAAAGGCGGCCGGGTGGCTTTGCGAAGAGTCGCTCCTGCATCAGGAGGCGGCTGTGCTGGCGGGCCTAAGTGGTGAAGTCGCAGAGCAGTTTTTTACCCAGAACCGCTCTGACATCGTTCGCCGGGTCGAGATTGCTCCCACAACCGGTATTCCATACCGCTATGCAGCAGCTGTTGGCGGATCGATTTTGGCGTGCTCGTTGTTGCTGAATGTTCTTCAGTGGCGCGGAGAAGTGAACAGCAGCGGCTTGGCAGTTGATTCCAATTCAGTTGCTCAAGACGCGAGACTGACGAAGGTCACCGGCTGCATCTGGGATCCTTCGAGCGAATCGACGCCTGTGAAAGGTGGCGCCTTGTCGGGTGGAGACACTCTCAAACTCCAGCAGGGGATAGCGGAGATCGACCTGCAGGATAGCAATGCCCTGGCAAGCGTGCGGATGCTGGGCCCGTGTACTGCGGCGGTGCGTTCGGCTGGTCTGCCTGAGCTGCAATCCGGGCGCATGGTGGCGGATATCAGCGTGTTCACAACGCCTGTCCGCATTCACACCCCATTGGGGATGCTAGAGCTCTTCGAAGATGCGTCCCTAGGGATAGTTCGAGACCAGGGCAGCTGCACAGTTCATCTTCTTGAAGGGGTTGCACACTGGCCAAACGCTGCTGCGGCCCCCAGCCTATTGCAGGCCCCAATTCAACAAGGCGAAGCGATTTCTTGCGGTTTCGCCGGATCCCGGCCGGTGAGGTTTCAAAAATCATCGGCGGACATCAGCGTCTTCGCCGAGGAACGTGGTATGGCGACCGACAGACTGAGTGTCGGTGATCGGTACGCCGAGCTTGTGATGGCGGCGAAACCAGCGAGCTACTGGAGATTCACCCGCACGCCGAGCGGAGTGCTCGAGAACGAGGTTGCTGGCGGCGTCAACCTAATGATGGGAGGAGAGGTATCGACGGTCAGCTACGGCACGAATTCGGTCCTCGAATTCGGCATGACCCGGCACGCGGGGTACCTGTATTCGGAAGCTCTGTGGCCAGCCACTCCACTCAGTGAATTCTCTGCCGAAGTGTGGGTCAAACCAAGCCATTTCCACAACGGGTCGATACTTGCTCTCACTACCGAACGTGACGCACGGGGGAAATACCCCAATCACGCCATGCTGCTAGAGCTGGGCGGCGCCCAGTCGCACTGGCGTTCGCTCACTCCGCTAAATTCCCTGCGTTACCTGTTGCGTTCTCCGCCGTCCGGAGATCAAGAGGGAGAGTTTGGATCCAGCGTTCCAAATGGCTATGAAGTGCGCCGCTGGCAGCATCTTGTCTATGTCAAACGGGACGACCGCCTTGAGCTCTTCCGGAACGGAGCGAGGGTAGCAGTCGACGACGGTGGCGATAGCCGCGTCATTGCAAGTGAATTGCAGATCGTTTGCGGCCGTCTATACCCCCACGGCTCGGAGCGCTTGTTTGTGGGTCAGATGGATGAGCTGGCTATTTACGAGCACGCGCTGACCGAGTCGGAGGTAAGAACACACTTCGTTGCAGGCGCTTCGAACGCAGCGACGCCTGACGCAATTTAGATGACGATTCTCTGCGAAATTCGTCGCCTTCGGGCGACTGACGACTTTTCGATCCCCACTCTTCTGTATTTCTGTTCCATCACTTGAAGGTTGCTTCTCATGAAAAAACTCCTGACACTTCATCGCCTGTGCGGCACCTGCATGCTTTCCGCCGCATCCTTAGTCGGCCTCTCGGTAGAAGCTTCGACGCTTACGATTTTGAATGCAGGGTTCGAGAGCGACACGGCGCCCGCTGTGGGAGCGACGGGTTGGACAATCACTTCTGGCGGAACCGACTGGTTCACCACGACCGCGGGCCAGCCCGATTCGTCCAACGACCCCGATGCTGCGGCTGAAGGCGCCAATTGGCTCTCGGGCAATCGATTGGCGACGGGCGCCGGTTCAAGCAGCAACCCTCAGGTGATCGAGCAGCTGGTAGATATTTCTGCCGACGCTGCACTCGTCGACTCGGGCGCGGCTCGACTCTCGCTGTCTTTTATGTTTTCGGATAGTGACCCGAATGACGATGGGGAGATTAAAGCGTTGTTCTATTCGGACATCGCCGGCATTTCACCGCTTGCAGGAGACCTCGCGTCTGGCGTCCTAGCGCCGACCGCCCCCGACAACACTGCGATGGCGCCTTGGGATATCCGGAACCTAGTTGGCGTTGTGCCCACGGGGGCACGGTCGGTCAAGATCGAACTGGTTAATACGCGGGCGTCGGGGTCTGCTGGCAATGTGCACTTCGATGATTTCAGCGGAGCGATCGTTCCCGAACCGACCGCGGCGATGCTGATTGCATTCGGGGCTTGCTTGATTGCCGCTCGCGCTACTAGTCGATAGCCCACGCAGCCGTTCTGATGCTCACCTGAACGGAATCGCTAAGCGCCGGCGAGCGTAGCGGGGCAGCTGCGCTCGCCGGTGGACGCGGAATATCTGGGGAGATCGAGACTTTTTGGCTCCTTGGGCACGTTCTCGAGGAAGCGTCATGCCCAAGTTTCGAGTAGTCGGGACAGGTCGATTCAAGCCCCGGGTTCCAGGGAAAACATTAGCGTTTCTCGTCAATCGATTCAGCAGACGACCGTTCCCAGTTCCACTTGAATAGAGACGCACGCGGTCGATTAAGTAGTGAGTCTTCGTAGTAGCGCCTAAGCATTTCTATTAGCGAAGAAGTAGATGGCCCCACAAGTTCGGAGATTAAGGATGAAGAGTCTCTCAGCGATAGGTCGCCGCGAGGTACGGTCGAATGGCGGTTTTACCCTGGTCGAGCTCCTCGTTGTGATCGCCATTATTGGCGTGCTGATCGCATTGCTGCTGCCGGCCGTTCAATCCGCCCGAGAAGCCGCCCGACGTTCACAATGCACGAACAATCTCAAGCAGATCGGGCTGGCCACCCTCAACTATCACGACTCAATGAAGTCGCTGCCGCCGATGCGAGTCGCCGACGCCCAGCAGACATACCTTATGCTGATCCTGGACTACATCGAGAGTGCGCAGGTCAAAGACCTGTGGAACCCGGATCTCGGCAATTTCTACGACCAGTACCACTCTACCCGCACCGCGACTGTTGAGGCGTACTACTGCCCGTCGCAGCTGCACGACAGCCGAATCATCTCGTCCGATGCCCCTCCCGGCGACGGCTACCACTCCTCCACCTCAGACCCCGAAGTCCCGGGAAACTGGCAAGGGTCGATCGCCGATTATCGTGGCGTGTCGCGCTCCACTCTTCCGCTCCGCGATCCATCCGGTGACGTAATTTCTGCAGGCCTATACAGCCAGCGTGGAAGCCTACGCCGCTACGACTTGCTTGATGGAGCGATAGTCGGGGCAAAGAACGTCTCCCTGGGGGGACCGAGCGGCCGGGGTGTCGTGGGTTTTAAAGGGGCCGTGCCACTGCGGCGAGTCTCGGATGGGACGAGCCACACCGGCTTGGCTAGCGAGGTAAGCCTCGCACTTTCGGAGTCGCGGCACGCTTTCAATGGTGACCACGACTGGGACATCGGCCTAGGCGAGGAAGCGCCGTTCTGTGAGCGATGCACACTGCCCTACGGCCCGGGCACACAGGGACACCCAAGCTACAACGCCCGCGAGCGGGAGAGCAGTGGCGACATCGGCTACGGCGGCGCTCACCCAGGGGTCGTCAATTTTGCATTCTGCGACGGCCATGTCGAGGCGATCGCTCGAAATGTCGACGCTCGAGTTCTTGACTGCGTTGTGACACGTGCCGGAGGCGAGATCTACGACCTAGAGCAAGGGACGTTCTCGGGCCGGCAAGAAGGCGGAAGCGGAGGCGGTGGCGGGGGCCGGTAACATCCGCTTCGCCTTTCAGGCCCCCCCGCACCATCACCTGGCTAGAAGAATCCCCACGATACTCAGAGACTACAACATGTCGTATCTAAAAAGCCTACTCGCAGTCATGCTTGTGGCCATTGCATTTTGTGTCCCCGCGCAGGCAATCAACATCGTCTACTCGGGCACCAGCCAGACTGCCGATCAGGCAATTATCAGCCTTATTGAGGGCAGCTTTGACGACGTGAACATCAACTACGGCGATTTTAGCAACTACGCGACGAATGCTGCCGTGATTGAGAACGCAGACCTGTTCATCGTCGGTCGACGATTGACAAGCTCCGCGTACGCAGATGCGACGAGCGCCGGTTCGTTCAACGCGTTAACAGTTCCTGTGGTGGCGTTTACGAGCTACGTGACGCGGCCCGATTCTGATCGGTGGGGTTGGCATGGCGGTCCGGCGATCGCCGATTTGTCCGTGGTTGGAAATGAGACCACAGTAACATCCGCTGGCGCGGCTGCGTTTGGATTGGCAAGCGGCGATTTTGACTGGTATCCTGAGCCAGATATGTTCAACGCGGCTGGCTCGGGCTCCGTCGGCGAAGGAGATATCCTGGCGACAATTGGCGGCAACATCCTCGCGGCCCACTGGGACGCTGGCGAGCTCTCGGGCTCCGGCGTCGCCTTCGGCAGCGATCGTTTGCTTTTCAACTTGTCTGAGGTTGGGAGCGTTACGACACTGCCCAACTCCGCGGGACAGCAGGCGTTGGTCAATGCCCTAGAAGCCTTCACTCCCCTCATGCCACTGTCGGCCAATCAGTGGGACGTAGACGGAGGCGGCAGCTTCAATCTGTCGGGGAACTGGTCCAGCAACACCGTTCCAACGCAAGACCCCTTGTTCGGTGTTGCCCTGACGGCCGCCAATGCCCCCGCGACGGTCACGCTGGACAGCCCCTTGTCGCTCAACAGCGTCACATTCCAGAATCCCAGCCAGTACATCTTAGCCGGGCCAGAAGCCCTCACACTGGCAGGTGACCACGAGGTCAGCGTTGGCTCTGGTGTCCACACGATTTCGGCAAACGTTGCGGGGACGGCCGGCTTGGTAAAGTCGGGAGCGGGCACGCTCCTGCTCGAAGGCGCCAAGTCCTACACCGGAAATACGGCAATCCAGGGCGGCACGCTGAGAATCAACAACCTGGAGTCAATCGACAACCAGACCAGCAGCGTCGTCAACCTCGAAACGGAGGACGCAACATTCGCCGTCTCCGCTGGCGCTACCGGAACGTTGGCGGCAGCACTGACCGGCATAGGACGGATTCAGCTGGACAACGACCTGGAGGACGCGGATACGGTTACGATCAACCGCGCCAACGCGAGTTACGATGGACAGGCTGTAGTGAACGGCGGGAAACTGGCGGTTGGCAACAGCGCCGCCCTTGGCATCGGTGGGGAGTCCTTCAACAGCACGCTAGTCGATGGCGGCGAGGCGTCGGGAAGTGTCGCTCTCACAGGCGGCGTCAATATTTCCAGCGAGGTGCTGGTTTTGGAGGGGCGGGAGAACGCCGCTTTTGACGCAGTGCACCTCACCAGCTCAGGCAACAACAGCTGGAATGGTAATATTATCGGAGATGTTGGCGGCACGCAGTACAACATCGAGTCGACGTCGGGCACGCTCGCCTTGGGCGGTGTTATCTCGACTCCAGACTCGAGCGATCGCGAAATCGTGTTCAGCGGTGGCGGCAACTTTAGTGTTGCAATGATTTCTGATGGGACGCGTGACGTCGACGGCGTTGTCACCGGCCCAAGCAGCGACGACACCATCACCGTCGTTAAACGCGGAAGCGGCACTCTCACTATCACGACTGGCACCGATAGCGTGCAGGACTATTGGTTAGGCGGCACAGTGGTGGAGCAGGGAGTCCTCGCGGTTGCGGCCGGCAGCGGAGACGCGGGCGAATTGCAAAGCCGTTCGATCGCGGTCAGCAGTGGTGCGACACTAAATGTTTCGTCATTCAGTCAGTACGCCCAGCAGGTCGCCCAGGTGTTCCGCGGCGCCGGGACGATCAATGTTGGCTCCGGGACGCTGCAGTTGTTTGACGATGCCTCGCTGGCCCCCGGTGACGGTCCCGGACAAGTCGGCACGCTAAATGTGACGGGCAATGCAACGCTCTCTTCGTTCGCCACCCCAGGAAGTGAAGGCGCCTGGAGTTTTGACCTCGGAAACTCAAGCAATCCAGGCAACGATCAGCTGGCTGTTTCTGGATCGTTCACTGCCTCCGGTTCTCCTGCGTTGGCAGTCAACGTCACGCCTGCCCATGGGCACATTGACGCCGGCTCCCATATGGTGCTGTCGCACTCAGGCGGCGCGGTGACCGCAGTGAATGGGATGGCAGTACAGATCACCGATGCACTAGGCGCGCCGCTCACCACTCGTCAGAGCGTTTCGGTAAACGGGAGCTCGGCTGGGCAGGTCAATGTCGTTGTTGCCGGTGAAGAAGCTACCCGCACCTGGAACGGTGGCGTGTCCGGCGTGTGGGATATCGCCGCCATGAACAATTGGCAGGAGGGAGATCAGCAGTACCGGGATCTCGACCGACTCACATTCGATGACACGGCCAGTGGGACAACTAGCATTGTTGTCGACGGCCCTCGCTTTGCCGGTTCGGTCACGTTCTCGAACTCGAGCAACGAGTACACTTTCGCAGGGGCCGGCGGAATTGTGGGGACCGGCGATGTCAGCGTCGTTGGCGCCGGACGGGTGACACTCGCCAACACCGGCAACAGTTACACCGGAGCCACAACCGTTGGAAGTGGCGGCAGTCTCCGATTCGCCTCCTCCGCTAGCACCGGCGATATCGCCATCTCGGGCGTTCTGACGGTAGGTAGTATTGGCGAGAACCTGAGCCCGGCCGGCATTATCAACGGCGATTTTGAAGCCGACCCCGACAACACCGCCCCACCCACCGGCTGGACAGACCTGTCGACTGAAACGAGTTTCTGGGTTGGCGTAGCCGACGAACCCGGCAATGCAACAGCGGACGAGGCGGCGCTCGCTGGATTCAGTGGGAACTTTCTCACCACTGCTCGGCTTTCGGCTGGCGTCGAAGCGCAGCCGACAGAAGGGTCTCTGGTTCAAACCATCGACCTCTCATCGTTCGCCACGGATATCGATGATGGGGACCAGCAGCTCTTCATCGATTTTGACTGGGGGAGCGACGACAGCCGAGATACTGGCATCTTCTCTATGAAATTCTTCAGCACGACCGACGGCTCTGGCGCCGAGCTCGGGGCAGGCGTGAGCGTCGCGCTCGATGACGACAACGGATTCGCCTTCGTTAGTTCGCCTGAACTGGTTGGAGGCCTAGTGCCTATCGGGGCGCGCAGCGTATCGATCCAGATTGACACGCTGCGAACCGGAGGGTCAGAAACCAACCTCTGGATAGACAATCTTGCAGGCACAATCGGTGAAGGGTTCAATGCCACCGCCGACCTGCGCGTGGAGGGCGATCTATCTATGGTCGCTGGTTCGACGCTCGAGCTAATTGTCGCATCTGCGGACTCGTTTAGCGCTGCTGTTGTCGAAGGGTTGTTAACCGCTGACGGAACACTTCTGCTATCTGAGCTTCCCGGCTCCGCGTTTAACCTTGGAGACGTGCTCGATGTGCTTGACTTCGGCGCCGTTTCCGGCGAATTCGACAATATCACGCTTCCGGACCTTACTAGCGGCTTGTCTTGGGACACCAGCAACCTGCTGGTGACCGGCGAGCTGGCGGTCGTAGCGATCGGCCTGCCCGGCGACTTCAACGGTGACGGCGTCGTGAACGCGGCCGACTACACCGTTTGGCGGGACAACCAGGGCGCCGGCGATGAAGAGTCGCTCAACGGCAACGGCGACGGCATGAACGGCGTGGATCAAGCGGACTACCTAGTCTGGCGAAATAACTACGGCGCGACGTCCATTGTGGGTGCAGGCTCGCAAGCGGTCCCCGAACCGACGGCGTTGATCCTGCTTGCAATCGGCGCCGGGGCCGCATTACGTAAGCGGGACCGGTAACGCAGGGGGCAACGCCGGTTGCAAGACCTAGGCGTTGCCCCCCTGCCGATTCGCTCCCGCCCGTCAAATGTGAGAATCGCCCACGGTGTCGGTCTCGCTATGGGTCCGACCAGACCTGAGTCAGCACCGGGGTTCCAAACAAGAACATTTCCGCACCGGGGGTCTGACACAGTAGCCGGCGCCCGCTATGGCGGTCGAAAGCGGCGGACAGGCCCGAGAGCGAATCGACGGTGCGCAAGAGAGAATTCTTACCTGAGCTTTGCACATTGGAGCCGTTGATGATGAGGCCGCTAGGCAACCTAGTCTTGACCACACTGATTTGCGTTTGCCTCGTGCCAAGGGGCGCCGCCCAAACTCTGAGCATGATCAATGGTGGGTTTGAGCTCGACTCGCCCATCGCATCACCGCCCGCCGGTTGGACAACTAGTGAGGGAAAAGCGTACGTAACCGGAGGCTCAGGGCTCAGCCCAGTCGATCCCACCTCCGCATTCTCCGGCGACAACTTCGTGACGATGAATCGCCTAGCAGGGGGCGACACCTTCCCCGACCAAGCTCAGGCCATGAGTATTTCCCAGATCGTGGACGTGTCGGCTTTTGCAGCATTGATCGACGCCGGCGATAAGTACCTCGACCTCTCATTCGCATACAACGCGGCCGACCCTAGCGACTATGGCGTTGTATCAATCGGATTCCTCGATGAGATCGGTGGCGCGCTTGGTTTCGGCGTCACCTTCAACACCAGTTCGAAGCCAACGGCGAGTGCCTCCTGGGCAAACCACTCCCTATACGGTCAGGTGCCCTCCACGACGAGGTTGATCCAGTTTACTCTGGCGGGCGAGCGTACTACCGGCGGTGTTGGATCCGCAAGGAACGTCAACTTCGATTCACTGACCGCCCAGCTCTTGGACGAGCTACCGCCATTGCCGTCGCGGGACGTGGTCCATGGGGACCTGGTGCAGTTCAATTCCAACGGAGCTTGGAGCTGGTATCAGGATGAACGGGCAATCGTGGATCAATCGCGGGGGGAGTTGTTGGTTGGATCGATCGCCAACCGGGGTGGCCTTGGCGGGGAAGTGGCAGACGGCCAAGTCCAAACCAGCCACTTCGACCTCGCCACTCGCACCCGTAGTATAGTAACCCACAACGACCTCGAGTCTTACGGCGCGGGTGATGATCACAACGTCCCCGCCTACCTGCAAAAACAAGACGGCGACATACTCGCGTTCTACGCGCCGCACAACAATCGCAACGGTGTGGAAGATGACCGCAGCTACTACCGCACCTTCAACGCCGGCAGCGAGACCTGGGGCCCCGAGTCTGAGTACCACTGGTGGCCAGAGATCCCCAGCAACGCGCCCGGATCCGGCGGCACGACCTACTCGAATGTCTTCCAGCTTTCGGCCGAAGACACCGACGGCGACGGCAACGGCCGACTGTACAACATAGCGAGGACGCAGCAGAGCCCGCACATCATGTACTCCGACAACAACGGGAGCACCTGGCAGTACGGCGGTCAGCTCACCGAGCAGCCCGAGGCGAAGCCGGCCGGAGGCAACTATGTCAACGGGTATTACAAGTACTGGTCGAACGGCGTTGATCGCATCGATTTCATCGCGACCGAGTATCACCCTCGCGACTTCAACACCAGCATCTACCACGCCTACATCCAGGGCGGCAAGATGTACGATTCTTTGGGCAACGAGATCGACGCGGACATCTTCGACGCGGCCGGTTCGTTCGATGCAAGCTTAGTCCCGTCGACCGATGACTTCACCCCGGTTTTCAGCGCCAACGGCGTGAACCAGTCCCGCGCCTGGAACACCGACGTGATGCGCTACCCGGACGGAACGATCGCCACCCTCTTCAAGACGCGAGAGGCCCCGTACGACAACAACGCCAACGTCGATACCGACGATCACCGCGTCTGGTACGGTCGGTTTGACCCGACGACGCAGCAGTGGACCACGACCGAGATTGCCAAGGCAGGGGCCCGCCTGTTTGGCAGCGAGCAGGACTACACCGGCCTCGGCGCCCTCGATCCTAGCGATCCCACCACGATCTTCATCTCCTCGCCCATCAATCCGAGCGATGACACCGAGACCGACCACCACGAAATCTACAAGGGAGTCACCGGCGACAATGGGCTAACCTGGAATTGGTCGGCCGTCACGGAGAATTCCTCGGTCGACAATCTCCGTCCGATCATCCCGCAATGGGACGAGGAGAACACCGCACTGCTATGGTGGCGTGGATCAATGAGTAGTTCGCAGAACTATGACGCAGCTGTAGTCGGGCTCCTGCTCAATGGCAACGAGGCCCTGGGCGATATCCACTATGTAGATGCGACAGCGGGTAATACGACGCTCACCAGTGGTCGGACCTTGACAATGACGTCCGGCTCTGGGGCGGGAGCCATCGACGACCTGTGGCATGTCCGCACGGGAGTCGGGAATGGCGGCGACGTCTTCACCGCGGACGAGGTTGGAGGTGAAGAGGTTCCCACAATTCAAACCTCTGTCGAAGGTCTGGACGCAGGCGTCTACGATGTTTTCGCGTACTTTTGGGTCGGGGACTCGGAAGACTGGCGAGTCGTCGCTGGGCTCTCGCAAGACGATCTATCGGTATATCGGATGCGAGGGAGCCAGCAAGTCGAGGAGAGCCGTTTCGAGGGTGAAGTCTTGGCAAGCGAGGTAGATCGCAGAATGTACCAGGCGTATCTCGGACGCGCCTCAGTCGCTGATGGTGGATCGATTGCCGCATTTATCGACGACTACAGCACTTCGGGCTCAGGCAGGGTCTGGTACGACGGCCTCGGCTACGCACTGGTCACCGAACCGCTGTTGGGAGACTTCAACAACGACGGGGTGGTGGATGCCGCTGACTACTCCGTCTGGCGCGACAACCTAGGCGCATCTATCACACTCCCAAACGAAGACCCGTCGGTAACGCCGGGTACTGTTTCTGAACAAGACTATGAGACTTGGCGAAAAAACTACGGAGCGGTTGCCGCGGCGCCCAGCACCGGAGGTGCGCGAGAGGTTCCAGAACCTGCCGCAGCTTGGTTGCTTCCCGGTCTCGCCGGGCGTTGGTGGTTATCGCGGCCGGAAAAGTGAAACTGTAGGCAGCGCACACAATTCCGCGCTGGCGCTTTCTGCAGAGCGAACAGTAACCCATGCGGAATCGGCCCGCCCGCACATCGTGTAGCGAAGAGAGTTTACGATTAAATGGCTTACGCCCCGGCGGAATGTGATTCTGCGTGCTTCGCTCGGCAACTCGCGGAACGGTAACTTCTTGTGTCGCCGGCTGAGCCCACGTCGCCCAGATCGTCACACCAGCGTCGTGTTCAACAAGGTTGTCCGACGAGCCAGCCCGATGATTCAAGGTCGGGAATGGCTCTTGGGGCGACGCCAATTGTCGCGAATCGCTGCCGATCCATCAACGGCGCATGGAGTCGGGGCGCGAATCCTCGCGCCCCCGGCTAGGGAGTTGCCTCAGCAGCTTCTCAGGCGGCTTTCCTTTCGTAGCACTTCAAGACACCGCCGAGCCGCTCCCGGCAGACCACTTCGTCGCCGCTGCTCGGAGGATCGTCGGCATCGGACCAGACCCCCAGTAGCGGCTTGTTGTCTTTCCGCTGATGCGGGCGTCGTTCGTGATAATAGTCCACGAATTCAGAAACCAAGTAATCAAGGTGATTCAAGCCGCAGGCGATAAAGTGATTCAGGCATTCGTACTTCACGCTCTGGATCCAACGCTCCACAAACGCGTTCTGATTCGGAGCTCGAGGAGCCGTTGGCTCGACGGCGACGCCTGAGGCTGAAAAAACTCGATCAAACCGCTTGCTGTATTTGAAGTCCTGATCTCGCACCAAGTATCGGACCGGCAACTCCATCACCTTGGCTTGTTTGAGCATCGATTCGGCCTGCTCGACCATCCATTGATCGTCCGCCCTGAAAGTGGCTGGCGAGCAGATGACTCGCCGCGACTCGACATGCAGGAACGCCAGCACGTAGGCCTGTTTCAAACCAGTCTTTGTCACGACCATTTTTGAAAAGAAGTCGCACTGCCATAGCGTGTCAGCGTGAATCTTGATGAATTCATCCCAAGTCCCCCTGCCCCGCTTAGGACTGGGAGAGACGCCCTCTTCCTTGAGGATTGTCCGCACCGTGGTGCGGCCAACGCACTGAATGCGGAGCTTCTTGAGCTCGCCGACAATCCGACCGTACCCCCAGCCAGTTTGGGTAGCAAGTCGAACAACGATCTGCCGCAGGTTCTCGGGAGTGCCCTTGCGGCCCATCTTTTTGGCCGGGGGCTGCCCTTGGCTTCTCCGCTCAAGCCAACGCTGGTACGTTCGGGGATGCACGATTGAAACCAGCTTTAGCACGACCGAGCCGATGCCGTCGCCCAACTCTAACAGCCGCTCCCGCTCTTCATAGCTGAGAAAGATACGGGTTTGCGGAACCCGAGCCCGGGTCATCTCCAGCTCGGCTTTGAGAAACAGGATCTGCCGCCGAAGATGGTCCTCCCCCGAACGCGCCAGCAGAAACAACAGCGGCGTAAACCAACCCTTCATCAAGCAACCATCCTGGCGAGATTCCCCGGGAAACTGGGGTGACAATCTTTCCGAACCCCTGATGTCGCTTGATTCTCTCAGCAATGACGCTGGCTTCAAGCATCATTCCCCGTATGGCTTTCAAAGAATTCGCAACGGCCGGAATAGCCAAGCTTGGGGTCTGGCTCCGCGTACCGCTTGTACCGTTCTAAGGCCGCCTGTACCGAAATACCTGACAATCCTTGATACGGTTTGATAGACTCTCACTTACAGTGAAAGCAAGTTTTCCCCTGGTTCTACCGAGAAATGAGCGGTTCCAAGGTCGGTTAGAAATCGCCTCATAACCTCGAGGTCGTCGCCCGTCTGCGTTTGAAAAGAAAAGGAGAAGAGTACAGGTTGCGATCAAGCACGATCGTGCAAGGCCGCTTTGTACAGTCGGGGGCTGTCTGGCGTCAGGCTCACCGGAAGCTGGGGAAAGCCTCTGGTGACGGCAGGGTCGTCGCTACAGGTTGATGGACGCCCGGTCGCCGCCACGCCGGATGGGGTTCACCTCCGCACCGAACAAATCGCCGCTAGCCGCTGCCTCGGGGTGATCAATTTCAATGCGGTAGATTCCAGGCGCCACTGCTCCAGCGCCGCCCCAATCTTTGGGCAGTGCTTCTGGCTCGACCGACATCTCCGCTCGGCCCGAACCATCGGTGACGCCGCTGGCAGCGGGTAGTGCGCCCCCCATGAAGGGCTCCGGCGTCATGCGGACCGTCACATTACTGAGGGGGCGCCCACCCTTGCTCACATCGCACACGAAGGACGTGAGCCCGACGCCGGCGCCCTTAAGTTGCTCAAAGCGTCCCTTGATCTCATCGGGCGAGACCTCGCCGCTGCCATCCGCGTCGTACTGCGCGAAAAGCTCAGCGATGGCGGGGCACTTCGCCACTTCCTCCTGGCTCAGGCTGCCACTGCCGTCACTGTCGTACTCGGCGATAGCCTGAGCCGCGGCGTCGGAAGGGTTCAGCGCCGGGGGCGCAACCCCGCCCCCACACCCCAGCGACAACGACACCACCCCAGCGGCTACCAACTGCCCAACCCGGGGCTGTGCCCAGGACTTCAGGTTCACTCTCATAGAGCCTTCAAATCAAGGAAGATGCAGACAGACGCCTGAGCCAAAGAACCCCGGTATGGAGAGCCGTGGCAACCCACGCTACTCGATATCGCTGGAAACCAATCCGTCGTTGCGCGAGCCCATGACCCGGTAAACTGCGTGATCAATGCTATAATTGATTTGACCGACGTGCCCGTCGCAGTACGACATGTTCATCACTCCCGGGTGCGTGCTCCCGAAGATCAGTGCGTCGGCGAAGCCCGGCCGGTCCTGCTGCGGCAGGCGCCAAGTCGAGCGGAAGTTGTCGTTGTTGTAGCCGGTGCACCAAGTCTCGTTGTCGCCCCCGTCCGCGCCCGTTTCATAGTTGATGGGATTAATGTACTTTTCACCGATCAGAAACGTGCTCGACGTGCCGTCGGTAACGTGTTTGATGGCGATCTCGCTGCGTTGGAAACTGATGCCGTTAGCAGCACGCGCGGCATTCCCACACGAGAACCCTCTGCCAGTTAGCACTTCCCCCGTGACAGACAAACAGAAGTTGCGTCGAATCGGGGGGAACTCACCCTCCTCAGGGAATCCTGCCTGGCCCACCTCGTTGGCGCTTGTATCACCACAGTTGATCGCGTAATCACTGCGTCCTGCGACGTTCGGGCCATCCGTATTACTCCCGGCGTTGAACGCGACGAAGGTTCCGTCAACAGGCTTCGGGAACACTTGTCCGGGCCGCCGAGAGGGGCACGCGATCAGGGGGAGCGGGTCTCTTACGATCTGCCGGACCCGCTCTTTCTGTTGCTCCGTAATGACATCGGGCTGCCCGTCCGAGGCAAACTCGTACCGTGCGCTCTCTTCTGTGAACGGCATGAGGTTGAACGCATATCCGCCGGGCTGATCGCGTCCAAAACCGCGGTCGGGGTCACCAACCCACCACCAGCCCCACCCACCCGTGGGAAAATGGCCCGCGATATCGTGGTGGTTCATCGAAGCTAGCGCGAGGTTCTTGAGATTATTCACACACTGCATGCGTCGGGCGGCTTCGCGTGCAGACTGCACGGCGGGAAGCAACAACGCGATCAAGACGCCAATGATGGCAATAACCACCAGCAGCTCAACTAAGGTGAAACCACGTGGCGGTGCTGCGAGACGCTCGGCAGCGTTCGCAGAATCAATGCCACGCCGACGCGAGTGTGCGACGAAATCGCGCATGGAGAAACTCCCTACCGAGCGCCGCAGACAACGCTCCCCTGCCGCGTAAGAAAAGATGTTGGGCTCTGCGGTACCCAGCGGCGAAAAGGCCTAGTGTTCGCACGCTAAGCGATCCGCCGCCCGAAGTCAAGCGGAAAGAGATAAAATCGAGCGGCCAAGTCCACTTTTGCAATCCCTTGTATCGAAGCCCGATCCACTATCGGCGAGTGGACTGCCGTGCCCAATCACTACACCCGGCAGGTTCTCGCTGGACGTTTCTTACCTCACCGCTCCCACGCGAATGTCGTAGCAACTCTCGGCCAGAAGGCGTTGCCGCATAAACTCTTCAAACTCCGGAAGCGGCTTCCGCGGTCGTGACATGCGTCATGCGCCGCCAAGGACGCGTCACGCACACGCCGACTGCTGCGGCAGCTACTGCCCTGGGTACCGAAGCGTTTGTATGGGGGACGGACTCATTGCGTGTGTCGAGCGGGAGCCGTCAGGCCACCGCACCTCGAGTTCGGAGTCATCTGTGGGATGCGGATTCCCAAAGACCAGGACGCTGGAGCTCTGAGAAAGGTAGCCGCTACCGGCGCACAACTCCGCCGTCTGAATTGGGCCGCTAGCGGACCGCAGTGTCACCCGCGCTCCGTACCCAAGTGGGTTGCCCCTGGGGCCCTCAAGCTTGACGCGGATGAGATTATGATGGTTCGGCTCTCCGACCGAACCATGCTCCTCCGCCGGCTCAAACGCCTGCAACCGCCCGTTATTGACTCCCACCAACAACAGCGGAGCTTGAGTCCGCTCGCCGACAGAGCATTCGACCACCGCGGTTGCATCGCCGGGCGCTACGAGGCCGCTCTCCGAAGGGCTAACCGCCTCAAATGTGGCGTCGCCATTACCAGTTAGCATCATGCTGATCCCGCCATCCATTCGACCCGATTCCGCTGCGGCCCCGGCAAAATTCTGCACCACGTAAACATCCGGAACCCCGTCGCCATTGAATTCAGATACCACCACCCCGAACGAGGGGGCTACTTGGGCGATCCGCGGCAGCGGGCGGAACGCAAAACCGCCGCTCCCATCGTTGACCAACACCCCCGATGCGAGCGTCGTGGCGGTGAGTTTATGCGCATCGGCCAGGGCCTCCGCCGTGTAGAGCTCCTCCAGGGAAGAAGTAGCGAACCGATCATGCGAGTCGAACATCATCCGCAGATGCGGCATGACCCGCGATGCGCTGCTCATGTCGCGGACGGGCACCAAAGTGTCGCCCTCGTACTCGGCTTCGAGCAACTGCTTGCCTCCCAGGCCGTCAAAGCCGCCGTAGTACAACACGGCCGGGCGCTGCTCGGTGGCTTTGTAGCGGCTGTTCAGCCCGCAATTCGTCACAACGTAGTCGATGTCTTCATCACCATCGAAGTCTCGCGCGGCTATCCCGTTCCACCAGCCGGTCAGCGACGCCAGACCCGCGGCGTCGGTCGACTCGACGAGCCTCCCCTGGGAGTTCTTGAACAGGCGGACCGGACCCCATTCGGTCGTCAACAACAGATCGACCCAGCCATCGTCGTCGGCGTCCGACCAAATGACGCTGGTAACTAGGCCCGCTGACAGGAGTTCGGGAGCCACCTCTTCCGTCACATCAACCAGCCTTCCGTTGCGGTTCTCTAGCAATCTGGTAGCCGGGGACTTTGGGTACTCGCCCGGGATCACCCGCGCACCGACAACGAGGTCGACATCGCCATCGTGGTCAAAATCGGCGGCCGCCACGCCGCTAGCGCTGTCGCGGAGTCCAGGGTGAGCGTTCGGCAGAGCCGGTGTCAGTCCGCCGCCGTCATTGACGTAGAGACGATCCGCGTAGGCTTTTCCGCCTGCTTCAGACTCGACACCACCGCTAGAAACATAAAGATCCAGGTCGCCATCGCCCTCGATGTCGAACCAGACCGCCCCCATGTCTTCGCAGGCGGCGTCTGCTTCAAGAGCGGTGATCGTGGCCACTCGAAATCGCCCCTGCCCGTCATTGATAGCCAGTCGCCCTGGTTGACCAGCGGCGCCTCCGAAGTAGAAATCGTCGTCCCCGTCGCCGTCGTAGTCGGCTACCGCGATCGAAGGCCCTGACTGAGAGAGCCTACGCGGCAACAACGGCTGCGCGGCGAAGTCGTCGAACGCCGTTTCCTCATGCTCGAGGCCACCGGGGGCCGCAATCGGCCTGAACCATTCGGCTTCTTGGGTTTCGGCCTTGCCACCCTCGTCAATCGCGTTACTGCCCGCAGCCGGCGGTTCCTGCACAGTCACCAGCTGGTTGGCCTGGATACCGCCTATCACTTGCCGCCGGCCGCTGGGCCAGTCGACAACCAGCCGTTCGACGTGCTCATCCTTGCCGAGTCCGAAATGGGCAACGGCCTCATTGCCAGAGAGGAAACCGGTCTGCGGCGAGATCATCCGAATTTGCCGGCCGGCGGCGGTCTCGATCGACACGGTCGCACCGATGCCCTGCCGGTTGCTGCCGTCGCCGCGCAGGGCGACTACCAGACGCGCCCCGCATGTGAGGTCGTTCCGGTACACGCTCACTGGCTCGTCCAGATTCGCTACAACTAGGTCGAGATCGCCGTCGCGATCCAGATCCGAGTAGGCCGCCGCGTAGCTCATGGCGACTTTGTCGAGCCCCCAGGCGTGGCTCACGTTCTCAAACCGCAGATCTCCGAGGTTTCGGAACGCCAGGTTCCTTTGTGGCTTCGGGGGGGAGTCTTCGTAATGATCCCACTCCGTCCTGCCGATCATCTGCTGAGCTTCCATGGGGCGGTCGGCGTGGGTGAACTCGCGGACCGTTCCGTTGCTGAAATACGCGTCGTTGCGTCCGTCGTTGTCGAAGTCGGCCAGCTTAATGGCCCAGGTCCAATCAGAGTCTGCCAACCCGGCCAGTTCTGCGGCTTCGTAGAACCGCTCAACACCGCTGTTGATGTACAGGGCATTCTTCATCACCTGTGGTGGACGAGCGGTGATGCGAGATATCTTGTCCGCATTCATCACCAGCATGGTGGTCATGCGCCCGTAGTGGGAAGTTGCCGACATGTCCGCAACAAGCAGATCGAAGCGGCAGTCGTCGTTCAGATCGGCAAAGTCGGCGCCCATTGAGAACCAGCTCGAGTGCGGGATGGCTGACTCGGCGACATCCGTGAATGTCCCGTCGCCGTTGTTGCGGTAGAGGTGGTCGGGATCGTTGAAGTCGTTGCCGATGTAGGCATCCGGCCACTTGTCGTGATTGTAGTCCCACCAAGTAATGCTCAGTCCATGACCGGCTTCGACAATGCCGGTTTCGATCGAAACGTCAGTGAAAGTCCCGTCGCCGTTGTTGCGTAGCAGGTGGTCCGGCCGGCCGGTATTATCAATCGAGTACTTCGAACCTCCTTGGTGCTTCAGGACATAGTACTTCTGGTACTCCGGCAGTACGTAGGGGCGCCCGTCGCGGACGGAATAAGGGGGGCGGCTGGGCCTCCCGCCTTGCCGGTAGAGCCGGTTGGTGAGGACATAGAGGTCCAGGTCGCCGTCGCGGTCATAGTCGCAGAAGGCAGGCGTTATGGAAGCGTCGACAATGTCGAGGTTGCACTCGTCAGCCGCCTCGCGAAACCTGCCTCGGCCGTTATTGAGGAACAGCTGATTGGGTGAGTCGTAGTTGCAGACGTAGATGTCGAGATCGCCGTCGTTGTCGATGTCGGCCATCGCTGCGCCGGCGCCCCACGAATCGCCGCCCGAGACCCTAGCCGAATCGGTGATGTCTTCGAACTCCAGCGGTGCCGATTGCCGGTACAACCGGTTTCGGCCGGGCCCACTAGTCAGGTAGAGGTCGGGGATTTCATCGCCATCCACGTCTCCGATGGAGACTCCGCCGCAGACAAACCCAGAGTGGTACAGCCGCTTGAGCGGATGCCCCGCGTCAACCCTATTGATGAACGACACGCCTGTGTCCGCCGTCGACAACAGTGTAAATCCTTCTGAGTCTCCCAGCGATGGTGGGGAAAGACTCGAAACAGCGTACCCGCGGTCCCTGATCAGACTGCTGCCGGAAGTGGACCGCTCGGAACTCGAAAGCGATCTCGCAGCGGTCGGCTCTGAGTTGCTGTGGTTGCAGCCAGCGAAACTTGCCAACGCGAACAGCGTGGCAATCAAAAACGGCAAACCAACGTTCTTATCGCGCATTAAACAGCGTCTTTGCATTCGGAATGCTCTCTCATGGCAACGTTTGTTGGCCTTGCGCCGAACCTTGCTACGCCGAAACCGTGGCCAGCGCGGACCCTACGCTGGCAATAGATTGGCTCACAGGCACGGCATCTGACAAGAACGATGGCGCCCGGCCAAGTAGAACCGAATCGATCTGAGGAGCGTGGCCGGCCAACCTTCAGATTACGCACTGTGATCGCAGAATTGCAACTCACTACCATGCTGGCGGATGCCTGGCGGGATACCGCCAGCAGAAGAAAGCCACAACCACCCTTCATGGCGCACCGCAGGCGTTGCCGCTAACTCTCTTTCTTGAGTCACGGCGGCAGGCATCGAGTCCACGCATACAGTGCGTCGAACCACCTTGGCGGTTGAAGTGATGTCCGCTGGCGGTCCAAGAACAACAGCCGGCGTCACTAGGACGCAAGCCTTGCGAACGATTTCTAGGTCGCTGGAAAAATTCAAAATCGAAAAAAAAGGGTGGAACTGCCGTTAAGATTCTGCGATACTACTGACCGCTCACCTGTCTTAGGTGCCGCGCTAGATTAGTGGCACCGCGTTCTTTTCTACGTTTCGCTTTTCGGCATCGTGATTTCCTCGACTGAAATAGTCCAAGGTCAAATCGCACTTAAACACTGACAGCTCTACTACTCCGCGCTGAGCCGAGTGGCAGGAAACTGCTTATTGCCAGCTTCCGTCCGCTGACCGCTTAGCTCTAGCGTGCGGTTGGCCCGGCTGGCTGCCCAGCGCGGGTCGGCGTTGTCGCTAACAGACGACTCTCTCGACCTCTCTCCAGGAGAGGCCGGGGCGGGTCTTGTATTTGACATCCTCATCAGCTGCAAGTCTCTTCTCGTCCCAGTTCCATTGGTTCTTCGGCGGTGCACGCAACGCCGTATTGATTCGCACGCTTGACGCTTTGGAGGCGTAGCCCTTATGGATCCGAAAACATTGTCGCGATTTTCCCCGCTGGCGTGGTCGCTCGCCGCGGCTCTCTTGGCCAGCTCCACGCACGCTCAGTCGATTGGCGTAACCTTTGGAGCCGATGACGCGGGCTCCACGGGTGGCAATTCCGCTCTAGCTCCTGCAGAAGTGGCCGGCGTCATCCCCCAAGCCAACTGGAACAATGCCGAAGGAACCACGGCAACAATCACCGATGCAGTCGATAGTGCTGGCGCCGCCTCGACACTAGACGTGACCTGGGTCGCAGAGGAGAGTTGGAGCGGCGTCGGCGGCACGCCCGCGACGCCCAACGGTAAGCTTTTGAATGGCTGGATTTCCGAGAATCTCACTGATGCGGCGCCCAGCACTGTGACGATCTCCCAGATCCCGTACGCCCAGTACGACATGATCTTCTACCTGGCCCACGACCGCGGCGGCGCCGGCGAAAACACCATCTTCGGCGAAGCAGGCGGCGCTTTCGCCGACTTCAACGCCCGCGAGAACGTCACAGGCACAACCGTGGCGGCCGATCCATTCCAGTTCGACGCGGTTCCGTTCTCAGGCGGAACGGGCAACTTCTTTGTGGCCACTGGGCTCACCAACAGCTCTCTTTCAATCGAGTTTGGTTCTGCCAACGACCGAGCCCCATTCTCCGGTTTCCAGGTGGTCAACACGGTCGGGCAAGTCGCAGGCGACGTTGACGGCGACGGAAGCGTTGACCTCGACGACTACAACATCATCGAGTCAAACATGTTTCAGCGTGTTGGGATGCGTTCCGAGGGCGACCTCAACTACGACCTCACTGTTGATTTCAAAGACTTCCGGATCTGGAAGGCAGAGGCCGCTCCCGGTCTGGCCGCAGGTCTATCAATCGTGCCCGAACCCACGGCGGTCTGCCTCGTCCTTATTGGAGGTCTTGGCATGTTTGCGTCCCGATCGAAGCGTCGCCTGTCCGCCTGCAGTATAGCTGTGGCGGCAGTAGTCGTAGCTGGGATCTCGGCTCCCCAGGTTTACGCGGATTCCGTGGGAGTCAACTTCGGCGCCGACGACGCCGGTGGGACCGGCGGACTCTCTTCTTTGGCGCCCACCGACGTTGCTGGCGTTGTGGCCCAGGCCAACTGGAACAACGCCTCAGGAACCGGCGGCACCATAACCAACGCCGTCGACGACAGCGGGACTGCCACCACCATCGACGTCAGCTGGGCCGCCGAGGAAAGCTGGAGTGGCGCAGGCGGAACACCTGCAACCTCCGACGGCGTGCTTCTGAACGGCTGGATCTCCGAAAACCTCACGGACGAGGCGCCCAGCACAATCACGGTCTCAGAGATTCCCTACGACAAGTACGACCTGTTTATCTACGTCGCACACGACCGTGGCGGAGAGAACAACACCTTTACCGAGACGGGCGGCGCGTTCACCGACTTCTCTATCGTTGAAGGAGTTGACGGGACGCTTCTCGGCAGCAATCCACTAACCTTCACAGAGGTTACTGAATCGGGAGGAACCGGCACCCACTTTGTCACTCGAGGACTGTCGCAGAGCTCACTTGCGATCGAGTTTATCGACGACAACAACCGGTCACCGGTCGCTGGCTTTCAGATCGTAGACAACCCATTCCAGTTGGGTGACATAAACCTGGACTTGGTTGTCGACATCGACGATCTGGATATCATCCGCGCGAACTTCTTTATGACGAACGCTAGTCCGGGTGATGGAGACGTCAACCTCGACAAGAGAGTTGACTGGACCGACTTCAAGCTGTGGAAAGAGAACGCGACCCCTGCAGCACTCGCCGCCATTGTGCCGGAACCGCACTCGCTTACGCTCTGTGCAATTTCCTTACTCGGCTTGCACCGGCTCGGTCGAAGCCGGCAGCGTCAGCCTGGCGTGTCTTGATTCCTCAACGAGGCACGTGCGTTCTTCGGAACGATCAAACATCGCAACAAGTGGCGTACGTGAGACCCGCATCGGCGAAACAGCAACTTGGCTAAATCATAAAGGCTCGACATATGATGCGTCTCTTCTTTAAGTCTGTTCCCTCCCTGGTGGCGGTCGCCGCAGTCGCCGCATTGGTAGCGCCCGCTCAGGCTCAGGTCAACTACACATTCCTGCCGACCACGGCGGCAAACTGGAACGTCGATGCCAACTGGTCTGACGGCGCCGACCCTCCCAACATGTTTGTGCCGAGCATTGACTTCGACGAGACGGCGACGATCGGCAATGCTGATAGCATCGCCCAAGTCACCGACACCCCGCCCACGCCGATCGGATTGACGATCAATGCTGGCGCCGTCGAAGTGGCCAGCACCGGCTCGCTTTCGATAGTCGTTTCTGGGAACGTCGCGGGAAGCGGCGGTGCGACGATCAACGCCAGCGGCCGGATGTCGGTTGCGTCGGGCGGATCATTCAACTCGGAAAACCTCACCGTGAATGGCGCCTTGGAGGTGGGATCCACCGCCAGTGTCTCCACGTCTGACGGGATCACGTTCAACGGTGGCAGCACCTTCAATCCGCAACTTGACAGCGCTTCGTTCAACGCGATCTCCACGCCGGGTCCGATTACTCTTCTCGGCGGTACGGTGAGCCTGGACTTCGGCTACACGCCGTCACCCTCGGACACATGGAACCTTTTCGACGGCGGATCTGTGGTCGGAAACATGCCTGATGTGGAGGTCGGTAGCGGCCTAACCCTCGACCCGTGGCAGAAATATGCGATTCGCACGAGCGCGGGTGGAGCCAATGGCGCGGTCGGCACATTGCAGCTTGAAGACCGCGTCGTGCTATCGATCGATCGCTCAACCGGCGTCGGTACAATCACCAACATGTCTGCCAGCGCCATCGACCTCGACGGATACGTCATCGAGTCGGGGCTTGGATCGATCAACCCATCAGCCTTTAACAGCTTCAGCGATCAGAGCCTTGACGGCGGATCCTGGGGAGAGTTCGGCGTGTTGGCCAACGAGTCTATCGGCGAACTTCGGAATGGCGGCATTACGTCGCTAGCGGCGGGGGCCTCGCGGTCGATTGGGGCCGTGTTCGACCCGACCGTTGCAGAACTCGGAACGGATTACGAGGACCTTAGCTTCAGCTACACGAATGAGCTGTACGACTCCATCGGCGGCGTCGTGGTCTACGACGGCAACAAGAAGTTCAACAACCTAGTGCTCAACGTCGACCCCGTCACCGGGGAGGCAGTGCTGGTGAACGAATCGCCGCTTTCCATTACGATCGACGGCTACGCGGTCAAGTCCGCCAGCGGCGCCCTGCTCACCGGTGGGTGGACCAGTCTTGAAGATCAGGCCACCGCCGGAGGCGATTGGCTTGAGATTGGCGCCGACTCGGGACAACTCGGCGAACTAAAGTCGGCGGGGTCTACGGTTCTTGCCCAGGGAACGAGTTACAACCTGGGCGCCATCTTCGACACCGCTGGCGAAGAAGACCTCACGCTCGAGTTCTTCTTTGCCGACGAATTCGCGGCGCCTGCCTTCGGGGTGGTAAGCTACGAAGAGTTGGTCGACCCGATGTTCATACTAGGGGATACCAACAACGACGGCGTGGTCAACACCCTCGACATTGACCCCTTCGTCCTTGCACTAACTGATCCCGGCGGCTACGCGTCAGCATTCCCCGGGGTCGATCTACTCGAAGTGGCCGATACGAATATCGATGGCGTGGTCAACACCCTCGACATTGACCCCTTCGTTTCAATCTTGACTGGGGGCGGCCTTTCGGCAGCCCAGGCTGCTCCCGAACCGTGCTCGCTATTGCTAGCTATGGCCGCTATAGGGCTGGCCGGCGTAAGGAAGCGAATTTGCGCCTAGGCGAAGCGACTGCTGTCAGTGCTCTTCGCGATATCGAGCCGATTCAGCTCAATGCGTTATCGACCCGAGAAATGAGTTGATCGTTGTCCCGCACTAGGTGATCAGCCAGCAGGAGGCCGAGATTTATCGCTCGGCCTTCTGCTGTTATCGCATCTAGCCGCGCTGTCGGACCGCATGAGTTTGCACAGTGCCCGACGAGGACTTCCTCGCATCGTTGCATAGTTGTCTGGTACCTTTGTGCCTTGATCGTCGCGTGACAAGACCGCAGCATCCAGCTAGTATGAATTGCTGGTAGGCAGAAATCGTTCTACACCTTCTCCTGCAGTCTTTCTCATCTGCAAGATCACGCGACGAGGGAAGTGGCATGCGGCACTGGCGGCGTAAGTTGACGCGGTCCCGAACACCCGACGCAGTTGGCCGCGTCAGGCGGGTGCGTCGGTTCGAGGTCCTCGAGTCTCGAGTGCTGCTGGCGGGGGACGTTGTGATGTACAACGACCACGTGACCGGCGCCGCGACGCACCCGTTTGTCACTGGATACGCTGCTTTTGGGAGCAGTTCCGGACAACTCATCGACAGCCAAACCGGCGCAGCGACCTCGATCACGCTCGCGACAACTTCCATTGGCGCGTCCTACGAGAGCGTCACCGGCCTGCCCGCAAACGGCACCGATGCGGCAAACGCCTTCAACGGCTGGATCGACTTCAGCAGCGCGGGCGGCGCAAGTATCGCCCTGACAGGCGGGGACCGCTACGTCCACTCGTTCTCAGGGCTGTCGTCAGATCGCTCTTATGAGTTCACCGGCACCAGCGTAAGGGGGAACGCGGGGTACACCAGCCGCTGGACCCTGGTAACCCTCGTCGGCGCCGACTCGTTTAGCCTGGATCACAGCGCAGGGATCGGGGTCGTAACGGACGGTCTCCCGGCGAACCAGGTGGCTCTCTGGACCGGAGAGAACCACCTCGAAGATCAAGGGTTTGTCGTCGGTTGGAGCGACATCGACCCGGGCATCGACGGCGAGTTTGAAGTGGTGTCGGAGCAGTATCTTGGGGCGACCCCTGGCGTCGGCACTGGAACCGCGGCGGGCGGGTCCAAGGGCTACGCGCTCACCGCCATCCAATTCGTAGAGAGCGACCCGGCGTTCCACGTCGTGGGCGTCAATCCAGTGAATGGGGCGGCGTTGACCTCTGCGCCTACGAGCTACACCGTTCACCTCAGCGAGCCGCTGGCGGCGGCAAGCCTGGACGCATCGGATCTGGCAGTCGATGGTATTTCCGCCGTGTCGGCGGCGATGATTGATTCAGACTCCATCGAGTTCATGCTGCCGGTGATCACCGGGGATGGACTTCATACCGTCACGATAGCCGAGGGGGCCTTGCTAGGCGGCGATTCGGGGCTGCCCATCTCACCGTTCAGCGGAACCTTTGCGATCTTATCGGGCGGCGGGATCGTCATCAATGAGATCGGCTACGACGTCGGAGACGATTCGCAGCCTTGGGAGTTCATCGAGCTTCTTAACGTAAGCGCCGAAGCCATCGATATCTCGGGCTGGAGCCTGGACGAAGGAGTACGCTACACGCTGCCCGCTAACGTTGTGCTGCAGTCGGGTGAGCACGTGGTGATCGCCCAGAACCCCACGGAGTTTACATCGCAGTTCGGCGTGCCGGTGCTGGGTCCGTTCGACGGCCGCCTCAGCAATAGCGGAGAAACGATTGAACTCCGTGACGCCAACGGCGACAAGCAGGATGAGGTCGACTATCAGCTCGGCTACCCTTGGCCCACTGTGGGCGACATTGAAGGCTACTCCATCCAGCTAATCAATCCGCTGCTGGAGAACGACTTGGGGGGCAGCTGGCGCTCGGCGCCGGCGACGCCGAACGCCCCGAACTCCGTGTTTGCGATTAATGCTCCGCCGCAGACGAGGAAGGTAGATCACTTCCCGGTCTCACCCCGCTCGGGAGAGGACGTCACGATAACGGTCAAAGCCACTGACCCAGACGGCGTCGCCACCGTGGCGCTGCAGTACCAGCTCGTGGAGCCGGGCGACTACATCGCAATTGACGATCCCCGATACACGACTAGCTGGACCACGCTGCCGATGACCGACGACGGCGCCGGAGGCGATGTGACGCCGGGGGATGACATCTACACCGCCGTGCTAACGGGCGACCTCCAACTGCACCGGCGCCTGGTCCGGTACCGGGTAATCGCCACCGACAGCCTCGGTGAGAGCGTCGCGGTCCCCTACGCCGACGACGGCCAACGCAACTTTGCCTACTTCGTCTACGACGACACGCCCGACTGGACCGGCGCAGTGCGACCAGGGCAGACCCAGGAGGTTACGTACGATGGCGAGCTGCTCGACTCGGTCTCGACCTACCACCTCATCACGACCCGCGAAGCGCACGAGGACTCCCAGTTCATCCCCGACTCATCCCGTTTCAATGGCTACGCCGGGAGTGATTATTTGTGGAACGGCGCTCTGGTTTACGACGGCGTCGTGTACGACCACATACGTTACCGCGCCCGGGGCGGAACGTGGCGTTACGCGATGGGCAAGAACATGTGGAAGTTCGACTTCAACCGCGGTCACGATTTTCAGGCACGCGATGACTACGGCGAGACGTACGATTCATCGTGGACCAAGCTGAACCTAAGCGCGATTATCTCGCAGGGGTTCTCGCAGCACCGGGGCGAGCAAGGGCTGTTCGAGTCCGTGGGTTTCAAGCTGTTCAACATGGCGGGGGTGGCGTCGCCAAACACCAACTACGTCAGCTTCCGCATCGTTGAGAGTGCCGCCGAGAATGGACCAGACCAGTACAGCGGCGACTTCCAGGGACTGTACCTTGCAGTGGAGCAGCTGAACGACAACTTCCTCGAACAGCACGGCCTACCGGATGGCAACCTCTACAAGATGGAGAACGGTACAGGCGTCGGCGGCATTGGCGGCGAGCTTAGCAACCAGGGCGACTACCCCGAGGTTAGCGACTCGTCCGACCTGATCGCGTTCAAAACCACCTACGAGAGCGGGCCACAAACCGCCGAGTGGTGGGATCAAAACCTAAACCTTGAGAGCTACTACAGCTACCGGTCGATCCTCGAAGCGATCCACCATTATGACACCGGCTACGGCAAGAATTATTACTACTACCACAACCCGGAAACGGACGAGTGGGAAACGCTGCCATGGGACCTCGACCTGACGTGGGCAGACAATCAATACGGGAATGGCGCCGAGCCTTTCCGCGATCGGGTGCTAGACTTTGGCGCTTACGCGCAGGCCTACCGCAACCGCATGCGGGAAATCCGTGACTTGCTCTACAACGAAGAGCAGGTATCACTGCTTGTGGATGAGTCGTCGTCCTTCGTCTTCACGGAGGGTCAGCCTTCGCTCGTCGACGCGGATCGAGCGATGTGGGACTTCAACCCGATTCTCGTGTCGGACTACGTGAACCTAGGGCAGGCAGGTCACGGCCGCTTTTACGCGGGTGGGGGGAGCGTCCCACCGCCCGGAAGCTACGCGGGGATGAAGCAGGTGCTCGTAGACTATTCAATCACACGCGGCGCGTGGATCGATCAAAACATCTTGACTGATGAAGCGAACATCCCCGATACGCCGACCATCAGCTACACCGGGCAGGCGGGGTTCGCCCTCGGGGGGTGGGAGTTCACCACCAACGATTTCCCAGGATCACCGACAGCATTCAGCGCAATGGAGTGGCGGATTGCGGAGGTTTCGAACCCCAACACGCCGGGGTTCGACCCCAATGCGCCGTGGAAGTACGAAATCGACGCGGTTTGGGAGAGTGGGGAACTTAACTCGTTCCAAGATTCAATCACGGTTGGCGCGGGGCAGTTTCAAGAGGGACGCACCTACCGGGCGCGGGTAAGAACGATGGACTCCCGCGACCGCTGGAGCCACTGGTCGGACCCGATCGAATTCATCGCCGGCCCGCCGGTTAGTGTGCCCACGCTCGCCATAACCGAACTGCACTACCACCCCAACAACCCAAGCCTCCTCGACGAGTCCGACCAGGAGTTCATCGAGATCCTAAATACGGGCGCCCAGACGGTGGACTTGTCGGGCGTCCAGATTACCGACTTCTCGAACACGCCGTATTTGTTGGCCGATGGGTTATCGCTCGACCCGAACGAATACATTATCGTAGCGCGCAACCCGGCCGTGTTCCAATCTATCTACGGGACCGGGATCAACCTCGCACCCGGCGGGTACGCCGACGCTAACCTCAGCAATGGCGGCGAGACCATCTCCCTGTTCGCTGCAAACGGCGTCCAGATCCTGTCTTTCACCTACGACGACACCGCGCCCTGGCCCGAAGCACCGGATGGTGATGGCCCATCGCTTGAAATCATCGATCCCTCCGGAGACCCCAACGATCCGACAAACTGGCGAGCCAGCATGTCTGACAGTGGATCGCCTGGCTCCGACGGCAATTCAACGCCTACGTTAGCGGGCGACTACGACCGGAGTGGCCTGGTCGATCAGCTCGACTATCAGCTGTGGAAGAACCAGTATGGCCTGACTCCCGCAGCAGCCGGCGATGGGGCCGATGGAAATGCCGATGGGGTAGTCGACTCCGCAGACTACAGCATTTGGCGGGACAACCTTGGCGCCTCTCTTTCCGCTTCGCCTGAGGCGGCTCACACCGCGTTCGCAGCCACCGCAGCGCGAGTTGAGGCAAGCGAGGGAGAGAATGAATTGTCGTTGCCTGCTGAAAGTGAACCCACGCTTGCGGACATAGTTTTCGGCTCGATCGGAGACCCCGAGATTCCGTCCGCGCCTGCCGATATTTATCCTATGGCCCCCCTGCCCGTCTTATCAGATTCGCTGCTGCAGCTTCTCGCACAGCAGCTACGAGACTCGGCGATGTTCGACAAATACCAGGGAGACTTCGACGCCTTATTGGTTGGCGGCGAGAGCAGCGAAGCGGACGAGCACGAAGAGGAAGAGGATCTGAGTAGCGTCGCAAACTCGCTCGGCTCCGCGTTCTGATAGCCGAATACCTATCTCTCCCGAAAACTCAATCCGGCAAGCTAGGCAAGGCGTCGCGGAGTGACTTTGGAGAAAAGAGGATCTGCGAAACAGACGACTGCCGGTCGTCAGAAAGCCCGTCAGCGACCTAGAGTGACGCTGCTTTCGCATTCGGCGCAGACACCGAGGCAGCCCGCGCAGCGGGCGACGAGAAAAGTGACTCTCAGGCCGCGCGGCGTGAGTAGCTGTGGTGTAACCCACCGAGGACAGGCGTGGCCACGACGGGGCCGATGTCGGGCGGCTCAGGCTCTCGGCCAAGCGGCGCGTCGCCCTCCAGTCCCTGGTGTGGGCGATGACCGTTGTAGTAAGAGAAGAAGAATTCTTCGAGCACTCGCCGCAGGTGATCCTCGCCCAGGACAATCAAATGCTCGAGGCACTCCCGCCGAACGGTCCCGACCAGCCGCTCGACATACGGATTTTGCCAGGGGCTGTGTGGCGCCGTCGTGCAATCCTCGATCCCGATCGCCGCGACGCGTTGCTGAAACACCTGGCCGTAGATGGCGTCGTTGTCGCGCAGCAGGCAGCGCGGCGCCGCGTCAAATGGGAAGGCCTCGTTGAGCTGCTGGGCCGTCCACCGCGCAGTCGGGTTGGTCGTGACGTTGAAATGTAGCACCCGGCGCCGGTCGTGCGAGAGGATCACGAAGCAGTACAGCAGCCGAAACGTAGCCGTGGGAACGACAAAGAAGTCGCAGGCGGCGATCTCCTTCGAGTGGTTGGCGAGGAACGTCTTCCAGCCAGGCGAGGGATTCCCACGACGCCGCACCATGTAATGAGCGACGGTCGACTCGGCGACCTCATAACCCAAGAGTCGCAGCTCGGCCCGGATCCGCGGCGCGCCCCAAAGCGGATTCTCGCGGGACATTTGCCGGATCAACGCCCGAACTTCGGCGTCAATCAGTGGCCTGCCACCCCGTCGCGATTTCCACTTCCAGAAGAGTCGAAAGCCCTGCCGATGCCAGCGGCACACGGTGTCGGGCTGCACGATCACCAGCGACGACCGCCAGCCGCTCCAAAAACGCTTGAGCATCACCCAGAACAGCCGATCGGGGGCAGCAATTCGCGGCCGGCCTCGCTTCCGCTTGTAGCAAGCCAGTTGCTGCCGCAACGCGGCGTTCTCAGCCGCTAGGCAAGCCCGCGGAGCCACCGCCGCTTTCAAAGTCCAGTACATCGCCCGAACGAAGATCATAGAAAAGAGCTGGTGACAGCGACGGAAGGCAAGAGGCTCATAAGGCAGCCCCTCAATTCTCCCGGCCGCAGCCACGATGGCCAAGCCGCGGTGACACCAGTCAATTCGGATCTTGCGCAAGCTCCTTCATCGCCTTGACTTGTGACAACGTTAGGTCGACAAGCCGAGCCAGAAAAAGTTCAACTGGCGTCCAGTTGCCCCGATTTCTCTTTTCTCCGCCGCCGCGGGTTGGCCCGACACGGGTTGATTCGGCGAGCACGGGGCCCCATTCCGCCGGCCCTCATCTCTGGGCTCGAGCTTCCTGGCCGTGGCTTCCTGGCCGTGGCTTCCACGGGCCCCCTGGCTCATCGTTGGCCTCCTGGCTCATCGCTGCTCTGCAAACTGCTCCAAGCGAGTCCCCGCCGAGCAGTCTTGGCTGCCACGCGACTTTTGTCCCTCCTGGCGCTATCGATTGCTAAGGACAAAAGTCGGGCCCCATTTCTGGCGTCGATCGCCGCAAGTGATGTATATCGTTGTGGTTGCGGAATCGCCCCGCCGCGGGCCTGGCCGACTATTGTCCGATCTTGCTCGCCAGCGCGGACAAAAGTCGTTCAGCACCAGCGACGCGGACGCCTGCGAATTCTCCCAGAGACCGCCGGCAGCGGTCGGCGGGATTCTGGGTCGCCAGCAGCGCCCCCTCCAACAACGACCCCGCAGCCCCTCTATTGGACCGCGCGGGGCGCCCGATTTCTACAAAGAAATGACAAGCGGCCCCCGATTGTGGCACGTTGATTCCCGCCGTGATGGCCCTCGCGAAAAGGGGCGAGACCGCCATCCCGACGAGCAGCGAGAGCGTGTGGCGCGCCCCGAGTGCGTCGTGAATCAACAGCGGCGCGACCACGTCTGCCACGGCGGCCCACCCGGTACCAACATCAGCCGCGGAGCGTCATCCCCGGCTCGGCGTCAGCCGCCCACGCAAAGAATCGCACGCCAGCACACGCCGGTCGATCGCCGGCGCCCAGGCATCGACCGACATCTATCGGGACCGCGGGGGGGCAGGGCAGTTGGGGCGAAACGACGCGACCAAGGGCCGTCCCCGCCTACAGTCGCCGGCGAGCAGGCGTCACGACGCGAGTAGCACGACGGCGCCAACCTCAGTTACACTCGATGGTGTGGCGGCGTTGTTCACGTAGGAGTTGGGGCGTGAGTCCCGCCCCTGCCTCGTAGCCGCCGACGCCGCGCCCACGTGCCGCGGCGTGAGAGTCGGTCTCCCGGCGGAAGCAGAGAACGATTCCTGACACCTTTAGTGGCCCGGAGTGACTTGGGAGCAAGAGGACCTGACCAAACATACGACCGCCGGTCGTCAGTAAGTCCCTCAACCACCTAGAGTAAAGCGAGGTTCACAAACTGGACCTGTCCCAATACTGTTCGGCACGCGATTTGCGCACGCCAATTCGTCACTGCGAGGCGATCTAGTCGAGGT